>JALZHC010000718.1 GCA_030914105.1 Acidobacteriota bacterium | reverse complement strand
CCGTCTCGCTCATGCTACAGGTGGCGGCGGTGGTCGAGGCCGCGCACGAGGCGGGCATCATCCACCGCGACCTCAAGCCCGGAAACATCTTTCTCGTCCAGCGCCCGTCCGCGCCTTACGTCATCAAGGTTCTCGATTTCGGCATCGCCAAGCTCGCGCCCGAATCGGGCGACGCCTCTCTGCACGACACGCTCACGGGCACGGGCGTTATGATCGGCACGCCGCGCTACATGTCGCCCGAACAGTGCGACGGCGCGCAGCTCACGCCCTCCTCTGATGTCTACTCGCTCGGCGTCCTCCTCTACGAGATGCTCACGGGCCAGACGCCCTTCAGCGGCGCGACGCCGCTCTCGCTCGCGCTGAAACATTCGTCGGAGAGTCCGCGCCCGCCGCGTGAGCTTGTGGCGACGATCCCGCCCGCGCTCGAACAGGTCGTGCTGCACGCGCTTGAGAAGAGTCCCGCAGACCGCCCGGCGGACGCGGGCGCGTTCCGCCGAGAGCTTTTCTCGGTCGCCGAGCGGCTCGGCCTCGAACACTACGCCGGCTTCAGCGCGCCGACCATCGAGACCCTGCGCGACGCCGGAACCGAGACGCCTTCGGGCCGCCTCGTCATAGACATCGAGCGCCTGCGCCGCAACCGCGCCGCCACGCAGAGCGGCGACGAACCCGCGCCGACCGGCCAGGCCGGCGAGCCAACCTCCGACGAAGAACTCGCGCAGAGCACTTCCGGCAAACCCGCCTCGACATCTGACAAGCCCGCGGCTTCGCCGAGCGGTTCCGCCGCCGCGCCGCAAGACCTCGCAGACTCTTCATCACACGGCCCGGCCGACTCGTCGCCTTCGGCGGCACAATCGCCGGCTTCGATTCTTGAAGGCGACACGGCGCGCGCCCAGTTAGCCGCCGCGTTCGCCTCGCGCGCGCACACCCCTTCGTCTTCGGAAGCGACCCCTTCCTCATCGTCCGCTTCGTTCGAGGCAAGTCCTTCTGCGGTCGAGTCGGGTTCGAGACGGCCCGCGCGCGTGTCGCCGCGCGGCGAAGAGCCCGCTTGGAAGAGTCTCACGCGCCCGCCCGTCCTCGCCGTCATCGTCGGGGCCGCGCTGCTCGCGGCCTTCGGCCTGTTCCTGCTTCTGCGCTCGCCCGCCCACAATGCTGACAGAGGGGCGACGAACGCTCGCGCCGACGAACAGGACGACGCGTTGGGCCGCGCACTCTCGACCGATGGCTCGCAGCCGCGCGGCAACGCGCTTCAGCAGCCGAAGACCGCCGCCGAGTTCTACGAGAACGGCACCTACTTCCTCTCCATACGCAGCTACGACGCCGCCATACGCGACCTGCGCCGCGCCGTCGAACTCCAGCCCGACTTCCCCGCCGCGCACAACCGCCTGGGCCGCGCGCTCATGCTCAAGGGGCAGTTCGCCGCGGCGGCCGACGAGTTCCGCGCGGCCATCACTCAGAGCGGCGGCAACAACCCCGTGGCGCAGTACAACCTCGGCTTCGCGCTCCAGCAGCAGGGCGAGCGCGACAAGGCGCTCGCGGCCTACCGCGACGCCGCGAGCAGCCGCGGCGGCAACTACCCGGACGCCTTCTACCAGATCGGCACAATCCTCTACGAGCAGGGCCACTTCGCGGAGGCCGCCGACTCCTTCCGCCAGACCATCGAGCAGAATCAGGGGCGCGACCCCGAAGCTTTCTACCGCCTCGGCGTCGCGCTCGCGCAGCAGAAGGACTATGAAGGCGCGGAGTCGGCGCTGCGCCAGGCGGTAGACCAGCGCGGCGGCGACTTCGCATACGCGCACTACAACCTCGGCCTCCTCTACCAGCAGACCAACCACCCCGACGAGGCCATCAAAGAGTTCGAGACCTTCCTCCAGCAGTCGCCGCACGACGAGAACCGTTACAAGGTCGAGAACAGCTTGCGCGACCTGCGCCGCCGCGCCGCGCGGGAAGGCAGCAGCCGGCAGGACGCAAACGCGAACGCCAACACGCAGTAGCCCGACCGTGCGGCAACAAACAGGAGCCCGACCGTGAGGGAGCGCGTTTAAGAAACCGAGGTCAGTAAAGACTTCATCGTAGAGAAAGATGACTGAAGAATTAAGACAGCCTGAGATCAAACCTTTCAGCATCGGCGACGCGACGTTCGGCGACGGTCGTTTGACGGTCATCGCCGGCCCGTGCGTCGTCGAGTCGCGCGAGCACGCGCTGTTGATTGCGCGCGAGTGCCGGAAGAGGACGCGCGACGTGGGACTCGACTACGTCTTCAAGGCTTCCTACGACAAGGCCAACCGCTCTTCGCACGCCTCCTACCGCGGCCCCGGCATGAGCGAAGGACTCGAAGCGTTGCGCGCAATCAAAGAGGAGACGGGCCTGCCAGTGCTCACCGACGTTCACGACGTTTCGCAGGTCGAAGAGGCCGCGCGCGTCGCGGACGTTCTGCAAATCCCGGCCTTCCTCTGCCGTCAGACCGACCTTATAGTCGCCGCCTGCCAAACGGGCCGCGCCGTCAACGTCAAGAAGGGACAGTTCCTCGCGCCCTGGGACGCGCGCAACATCGTCGAGAAGGCGCGCGCCGCCGGGTGTGAAAAACTCCTGCTCACGGAGCGCGGCTTCAGCTTCGGTTACAACAACCTCGTCGTTGACATGCGCTCCTTTCCGGTCATGCGCAGTTTCGGCGTCCCCGTAGTTTTCGACGTGACGCACAGCCTGCAACTGCCGGGCGGATTGGGGAGTGCAACGGGCGGGCAGGCGGAGTACATCGAACCGCTCGCGCGCGCGGGAGTCGCCTGCGGCGTGGACGCAGTCTTCATGGAAGTCCACGAAGCGCCGGAGCGCGCCCTCTCCGATGGGCCGAACGCCCTGCCGCTCGCGCGCATGAGTGCGCTGCTCTCGACCTTGCGCGACCTGCACGAGCTCGTCCGCGCCAGCGCACTCGTCAAGGCACAACAGGCGGATTAGTCTTTCCGCCGCGGAGGAACCGAGATGTCACT
>JALZHC010000011.1:16019-18016 GCA_030914105.1 Acidobacteriota bacterium | reverse complement strand
AGGTGGTCGGCCTCGGTCGCGTGCTTCAGGCCGAGGAGGAATCCGAGGCCGAGTGCGAAGAGAGAGTAGTTCATACGAGCATCAAGAGACGGCCACACAAGACGAAGCCGCCCGCGCAAGACTAAGCGTCTGCGCGCGCACATGCAAGACTGAGCCGCTGCCGGCGCGCCCGCTGAAAAATCCAGGGTCGGCGGACAAGACACGAAGGCGGGAGGCTTCAAAACCTCCCGCCTCTTTTTTCGTCTTCACGAACCCTGATTTAACGCCCCACGAAACTCTAAAACTCGGTCGCTCACGCGGTCGGCTTCGAGACGTTCGCAGTGACGGCGGCTCTTTGCGCCGCAGGTTGGTGTGCGGGTTGAGTTGCGGTCGGCCTGGCTTGCGGCGTCCGGGCGGCGGCTGGTTCGGGCCTTGACGAGGCTTTTGTTTCGGATGCGGCCTTCGCCTCGACGGGCTTGATTGATACCGCGGCCTTGCCGCCTTCGGCCTTCGCCTGCGTCATGCGGCAGCCGCCCTCGAAGATGGCGCCCTCTTCGATGACGAGGGCGGGCGTCTGGATGTTGCCGTGGACGCGCGCCGAGCGGCCAAGCTCGATGCGCTGGCTGGCGACGATGTCGCCGTTGACGTTGCCGTTGATCTTGGCGGCGGCGACCTGTATGTCGGCGTCAACCTTGCCGCCCGCGCTCACAATCAGAGAGCCTTTCTCGGAGCGAATGCGGCCCGTGAAATGGCCGTCTACACGGAGCATCCCTTTGAACTCGGCGTCGCCGGAGACGACCGTGCCGCCGCCGACGAAGCCGCTGACGACTCCCTCGCGAAGGTCGCGCGCGAGCGCCTCCGACTCTGTGACGGCGCGCGGCATCGAAGGCGCTGAAGGCGCGGGCGCAGGCGTCCGCTCGTAATCTTCGCGCGCCGGCGTGTGCGCCGACGGCACGGCGGGAGGGTTGAAGGCTTGCGGCTGCGTCTGGGGTTGCGGCTGAGATTGGTGCTGCGGCTGGCCCTGCGTCTGATTCTCGTTTGAATCGCCGCGGGGGGAACGTCCCATTTTAAACATCGAAACAGACCTCCATGAGAAGGGACTCGCGGCGCGCCGAGCGTGCGGGTCAAAGCGCGGGCGCGCGCGGTAGCCCTTCGGCTTAAGTCAGACGCCGGGCCGCGTGGGCCTTGGGCGTTTGAAGTCAGGATGAATTTAAGGGTACTTCAAAAGAGGCAAGCGCCCTCCGGAGAGAGCGTGTGCAATCATATTCGCTCGGCGGCCCCGCCGTCATTGCGATGAGATTATTTTCTGATTGCGCCGGGCGGCGCGGCGACTTGTAAAGTCGGCGGACTTGGCTTAATTTCGCAGAAGCAATAAAAGCATCAACCGAGAATGGAGTCAGCCGCCGTTGAAGCGACTCGCCACAGCCCTCTTTCTTATGCTCTCGTGCGCCGTCTGCGGCGCGGCGCAGTCGCGCACGAAGCGCCGGACAAGCGTGCCGCCGCCACCGCCGTCACTCATCACGATCCACCAGATAGACTTCAGGAACTACACGTTCCCCTTAAACGGCAGGTCGTACAAACTCATCGACGGCTTCTACGCGGAGAACGCCGCGCCGGGCGCGCAGTGGGCTTTGGGACTCGTGGACGGGCCGTACTACGGAGACCTGACGGGCGACAAGAATGAGGAGGTCGCCTTCGTCCTGCGCTACGGGCCTTTGAACGCGCCGGCGAACGCAGAGGCGCGCGTCTACACTCTGCGCAATGGGCAGGTCGCTCTGCTCGCGTCGCTGCCCGTGGCCGAAGGCGTCAGCTGTCAGCTCGACCATTACATCAGGATCGAGGACGGCATGCTCACGGTCGAGCGGCTCTACGGGAGCGGCCAGCGCTGCGATTACACAGAGGTCACGCAGTACCGCTGGGACGGGCGCGGCCTGATGCCGGTCGGCGCGCCCGTGAGGAGGCAGTGTCGTTGCATGTAGGCTTGATTTGAGACGAGCGCGGGCCGGCTGGTTCGTGAC
>JALZHC010000011.1:0-16009 GCA_030914105.1 Acidobacteriota bacterium | reverse complement strand
GCCCGCGCCTTTATCGGAGAAGCGGATTCATGGAGAACAGCGCGAAAAAATATACCGAGACCTTTGAGGTGAGACTGACGAAGGGACGCGCGGGCACAGACCCGGAAGCGCCCGACTGGGAAGTGGTCGAGATCAAAGAGGGCAGCGCCGAGGTCGCCTGCGACAACCTGACCCAGGCCGAGGCCCAACAGATGGCCGACATGTGGAGCAGAAAGAGGGACGAAGCGGAAGCCGAAGAGTGACGAAGCGCCGTCCGCCTGCCATAGCAATTTTCCGCCGGGCGTCGAGCAGTTTGTCTTAAACACCGCAGGCACAGAGAGCGCCGAGGCCGCACAGAGAAACTCCTCCGTGCGACCTCCGTGCTCTCTGTGCCTGCGGTGCTTAGCTTTACTTGCTACTTACTCAAGTGAAAGTTGCCGTCGCCGCTTACTTGTCGGCCAGTCCTTTCGCGCCGTTCGTGCCGAGCTGTTGGAAGAGGAAGGCGTAGATGTCCGCCGCCTGTTCGTTCTGCTGCTTCTTCGTCGAGCCGAAGCCGTGGCCGGCGTCGTAGTCAACCCTGAGCAGGATGGGCTTGCCGCTCGCCGTCGCGGCCTGCAAGCGCGCGGCCATCTTCGCGGACATCCAGGGTTCGACGCGCGGGTCGTTGATGCCCGTCGTCAGCAGAACAGCCGGATACTTCACGCCGTTCTTGATCTTGCTGTAAGCGTCCATCTCCATCAGCGCGCGGAAGCCCTCTTCGGTTTTCGTCGAGCCGAATTCGGGGATGTTCGGGACGCCGTTCGAGGTCGTCTCCGCGCGCAGAGCGTTGTTGACGCCCACCTGATCTATCGCCGCGCCGAACAGGTCGGGGCGCTCGGCGATGGCGTTGCCGATGAGGATGCCGCCGGCGCTGCCGCCCTGGCCCGCAAGGTGTTCGGGGCTGGTGTACTTCTCGGCGATGAGGTACTCGGCGCAGGCGATGAAATCCTTCCAGGTGTTCGGCTTCATCTTCCCCTTGCCGGCGAGATGCCACTCCTCGCCGTACTCTCCGCCGCCGCGCACCCCTGCAAGCGCCAGGATGCCTCCGCGCTCAAGCCAGGCCAGCCGCTGCGGACTGAAGCCGGGCGAAGTGTTCTCGATGCCGTAAGCGCCGTAGCCGTTGAGGAGCGTCGGGTTCGTGCCGTCGCGCCGGAGGCCGCGCTTGTGGAGGATGACGAGCGGGACGAGCGCGCCGTCGTAGCTCTTCACGCGGACGGTCTCGGCCTCAATGCCGGACATGTCAATGGGGATAGGCGGGATGAGTTTCGTATCGACGGCCGCGCCCATCTTCGGGTTGTAAGCGAAGTAGGCGGGCGACTTCGTCCACGAGTTCATGCCGAACAGGAGGCCCTCGGTCTCCTGGTCAGTCCAGGCGATGAAGGCCGCGCCTTCGTAAGGGAGCTTGACGGGCTGCGGCGCGCCGCCCTTGTAGTCCACGCGCCACAGGCGGCCCAGGCCGCCGTCGAGCGTCTGCACGTAGAGCGCGTCCTTCGCCGTCCCGATGCCGGTGACGACCGCCTCGCCCGTGGGGAAGACCGTCGCGGCCTTCGACACGTCGGGGCTGTTGAGGCTGATGCGCGTCACCTTGAAGCGCGGCGTGTTCTTGTAAGTCAGAAGGTACAGGTCGTCGCCGTGGATGTCGAAGCTTGAGACCTCGTCGTCGAGCGAGGCGATGCGCCGCCAGGGGATGGGCGTCTGCGAGAGCGCGCCGATGGGCGCGAAGTAGACTTCGGAGTTGGGCGAGACGCCGGAGTTGACGATGGCGAAGACGTACTTCGAGCCGAGCGGCGCGAAGGCGAACGGCAGAGGCGTCGTCTCCATCTTGATTTCGGGGTTGACCTCGTAGCCGAAGACGGCCTTGTCCTTCTCCGGGTCTGTGCCGAGCACGTGCCAGTAGACGCGGCTCTTCTGGTAAAGCTCGGTCGGCGGCGCGCCGTCGGCGAGTTTTTGGAGTCGGTTATAGACGAAAGACTTGCCGTCGGGCAGCCACGCGCCCGCGCCGAAGCGCGCGCGGTCAATGCGCTCGCCCATGTCCTTACCCGTGGCCGTCTCGACGACGCGCATCTCGCCGTTCTCGGAGCCGCCGACCGAGATCGTGTAGCAGACGTACTTGCCGTCGAACGAAGGGCTGTAAGAGTCAATCGAGTAGCGCTTGCCCGCTGACGAAAGCTTCTCCGGGTCAATGAGGAGCCGCTCCGCGCCGTTCAACCCTTCGCGGACGTAGAGCCGACGGTCGTTCTCGCCCGGCGCGAGACGGTAGTAGAAGTACATGCCGCCGAGGTGTTGGACGCCGCTGACGCGCACGCCCGTCTCGCTCAGCTCGCTCAGGCGCTTGAGCAGCTCCGCGCGCATCGGCAGGCGATCAAGATAGGCGCGCGTGTACTCGGCCTGCGCCTTCATCCACGCGGCCATCTCCGGGCTTTTCGCATCCTCCATCCAGCGGTAAGGGTCAACGACCTTCTGCCCGAAGTACGTGTCGGTAACTTCACGCACGGGGGCCTTCGGCGGCCCGTCCTGTGCGCGTGTGGTGTGCGGGGCGAGCGCCGCCGCGAGCGAGAGCAGCGCGAGCGCGAAGATTCTCTTCATCGTTGAACTCCTTTTCGGCGCGGGACGCGCGGAAGAATTTGAGATTGGTGAGCGGGCGGCGGTGCGTCGTCGGCCTGGTGCCGCCGGCCCGAACTTTAAGGGACGCAGCTCGGAAACGGCGCGGACTATATGCCACGGCCCGCGCCGAGTCAAGACTTGTAAATCTCCCGCGAGAGCTTCTTCAATCTTGAGCTTCAACGTGCTCTATGCCCAAGTATGAGTAGAGCCGCCGCGCGCGCAAATGCATGACTGCTGAAAAAAAACTCTTGTAACGGGCTGCCCGCGGGTGCTAAGTTCGATGTAGCCCGCCGGTCGGGTCGCCTGACCCGCGGCGTCTTCCGAGCAGTCGGCCCCGACAAACCTACCCGAAGGTTCTTCACGCCAAGCACACATCGAGCAAGGGTCATCAACGCAAGGGGAACGAGCCTGTCTATTCTCCCAAGAACGGAGGTCTCCTGTCTTGCAACCTCAGCTCAGCGCCATACTCGCGCGCATCGAAAACAGGGAAGTGGGCGAACTCATGTGCGAGGTCTTCCAAGACCTCACACGCCTGCTCGGCTACCTCGACGGCGTCGGCGCGGCTGTGCGCCCCGGCGGCTCTGCCGAAGAGGCGCTCTTTCTCCTCGACGTGATCCGCTCGGAGAGTCTGGCGACGGCCTGCGGCCTCGACTCGTCTTGCGGCGACGCGGAACTCCCAGCCGAACTCTCCGAAGAGCTGGAGCGGATGTGCTTCGCGCTCAGGCACGAGCTGCGGACTGTCTCCGAGAGGATTCTGCCCGGCTCCGAAGCCGAAGAGGCCCGCGCGCGCCTCAAGGACGCGCACGACCTCCTGCGCAACTGCTTCCAGCAGTCGATCATCGCGCTCGCACGCGTCTTCGACCCCGCGCTCGACGGCGCGCACCTCTTCCGCGACCTCCGCGCCAAGCGCGACAACTCGCTGCGGCTCTACGAAGACCTCTCCGCGCTCCTGCGCATCACGCGCCACGCACTCTGGCGCGGCGACGAAGACGCGCGCCGGCTCTTCGCCGAGCGGCTCGAAGACTTCCGCGACGGAAGCCTACAGCACCTCATGCAGAAGGACTGCGACGCCTGCCTCGGCTTCGTCGCCGACTTCGACGCGGCCCGCCGCACGGGCGGCATGAGCTTCTTCCTCCACCGCTTCTCCTGCTACCTCGAACTCCTCCTCAAACACGTCTCGATGCGCTCCGTCCTCGCCGACGCGGCGCAGGAACTCGCCGCCTGAGTAGTCAAGCTCTGAATGTCGGACGGCGATAAGAGGGACAGGGAAGCAGGCGAGTAAAGTGAAGGCCGCTCGCGCCAGAGCGGCCTTCATTTCTTAATCACTAACATGGGCCGTGTAGGGCTCGAACCTACGACCCTCCGGTTAAAAGCCGGATGCTCTACCAACTGAGCTAACGGCCCGACGCGAGCGGAGCGATTATAGTGACCACCATTCAATTATTCAAATAGTGACCGCTCTTCAATTATTCAATCCGCAGAAGGTCGGCGTGAGTTGTCCGGCGGGTTTTCGCGGTAGTGATGCATGAGCAGGCGCAGCGTGCTGCGGTCGTCGTCGGTCATGTCGAAGAACTGCACGCCGAAGCCGACCTCGCGCACGTAGTAGAGAACCTCGCCGCGTACCTCCCACCACTCCTGGTCGGGCAGGGGCACGCGTATGTAGATGGTCTTTCCGTAGAGCGGCTGGACGGAAGAGGTTGCCAGCAGGCAGCCGCCCGCGCTCAGGCTCGTGATCTTGCCGTGGTATTGATACTTCTGCGACAGCCCCCACTCGACGGAGAGCGACGTGGGCACGCGAACGACCTTTCTTCGTCCTCTTCCTTTCCTCACGTCGGAAGTTTAGCACAGCGCCGGCGGCGCTCGCGTCAGTTGATTTTGTTAGTCGGTAGAGCATCCGGCTTTTAACCGGAGGGTCGTAGGTTCGAAAAGCTTCGAAGAGCGAGGCCGATGCGTTCACGCGCCGACTCGGCACCTACGGCTTGAGCCAGTCGGCGAGCGCGGAGTCGCGGACGAGGATGGTCTGGCCGCGCTCCGGGCCTGTGGAGACGAGGCCGACGGGGACGCCGATGCGCCCGGAGATGAATTCGACGTAGTCGCGCGCCGCCCGCGGCAGCTCGTCTAAGTCGGTGACGCCCTCGGTCGAACTCTTCCAGCCGGGCAGGGTCTCGTAGACCGGCTCGACCTCGCGCAGCTCGTGCGAGACGGCGGGGAAGGATTCGCACTCCTGCCCGCCGAGCCGGTAGCCCGTGCAGACCTTGATCTCGTCGAGCGCGTCGAGGATGTCGAGCTTGGTGAGCGCGACGGTGTCGAAGCCGTTGATCTCGGCGGCGTAACGGGTGGCGAAGGCATCGAACCAGCCGCAACGGCGCGGGCGGCCCGTGGAGACGCCGTACTCGTGGCCGCGCTCGCGTATCATCTGGCCGATCTCGGCCTCGCCTTCGAGCATCTCGGTCGGGAAAGGGCCTTCGCCGACGCGCGTCGTGTAGGTGCGGACGATGCCGAGCACGCCGCTAATCTTCTGCGGCGCAAGTCCCAGCCCGGCGCACGCGCCGCCCGAAGTCGTGGAGGAAGAGGTGACGAACGGGTAGGTTCCGTGGTCAACGTCGAGAAGCGTCGCCTGCGCGCCCTCGACGAGGATGGAGCGGCCCTCGCGCAGCGCGCCGTTGAGGTATGCGGTCGTGTCAGTGATGAAGGGTTCGAGGCGCTCGGCGAGCGGGGCGATCTCCTCGAAGACCTGACGCGCATCGAGCGTCGTTCCGCGGTACTGGCGGATGATGAGGTTGGCGTCTTCGATGTTGCGCTCGATGCGTGCGCGAAGTGTTTCGGGATTGACGGCGTCGGCGACGCGTATGCCGCGGCGTCCGGCCTTGTCCTCGTAAGCCGGGCCGATGCCGCGCAAGGTCGTGCCGACCTTCTCGTTGCCGAGCCGCTCCTCGCTCGTGTGGTCGAGGGCGCGGTGGTATGGGAGTATGAGGTGCGCGCGCGCTGACCTTGACGCGTTCGGGTGTGACCTGGAGGCCCTGCGACAAGAGGCGGTCGGCTTCGGCGAAGAAGGCGATGGGGTCAATGACCATGCCGTTGCCGAGCACGCAGGTCTTGCCGGGATGGATAATCCCTGAGGGGATGAGGTGCAGAGCGTAAGCCTTGTCGCCGACTTTGACCGAGTGGCCGGCATTGTGCCCGCCCTGGTAGCGCGCCACCACGTCGAAGCGCTCGGCCAAAAGGTCAACGACCTTGCCCTTGCCCTCGTCGCCCCACTGCGCGCCGATGACAACGATGACTTTAGACATAAGAAAAGGGTTTTGGGTGTTAGGTGCTGGGTGTTGGGTGAAGACAAGCTGTTCTTACCAGCACCTAAAACCCAGAACCCAGAACCCGCTTTAGCTCGCCCTCTCTAACTTGAT
The DNA here is from genome assembly GCA_030914105.1 of Acidobacteriota bacterium. Classification (GTDB taxonomy): domain Bacteria; phylum Acidobacteriota; class Blastocatellia; order Pyrinomonadales; family Pyrinomonadaceae; genus QHXN01. The sequence continues at coordinate 9,983 of JALZHC010000011.1, read as the reverse complement.
CGGCTTCTCGATGAAGTAGAAGCTGCACGTGCCGCGCACCTCTGCGAGGTCGCGGCGGTCAATGGGGTAGAGGCGGCACTGCGAGGGGCGGTCTTCATAGATGCCGCAGGAGGTTGTGCCGTCGCGGTGCTTCTTGAGGAAGGGGCACTTGAAGAGTATCTCGCAGCAGGCCCCGCAGCGGTTGCACTCGCCGCGGCGCAAGGCCAGCGACTCGACGACCTCCTCGCGGCGGAAGCGGATGCGGACGAAGCGTCGGAGCTTGCCGTGCGCCTGGCGCGCGCGGAACTTGGCGTCCTCGACGGCGCGCGCGCGCCGGGCCGTCAATCGCTCCTCGAACGAGCGGCGGCTGGCGGCGCGTCTGGCTGGAGTTGTGTTCATCACCCGCGACCGAACTTCGCTTGATGTGCAGCCCGACGCGCCCGCGCGAGCCGGGGAAGTGTGGCCGCCAAGTCGCCGACCACACCAGCCGAACGCATGAATGGCGCGAGCGCGCGTCCCCTCGAAAACACCGCTCGCGCCACGCTGCTGCCCTTCGAGCCGCTCAGGCGCTGGCCGCGCCGCTCTGGACGTGCTTGTCGATCATGCGCGAGATGGCCTCCTTCGAGGTCGCGCCCACCACGCGCTCCTCCTCCTTGCCGTTCTTGAAGAGGATGAGCGTCGGGATGCCCTTGATGCCGTAGCGCTGCGAGACCGCCGGGTTGTCGTCAACGTTCAGTTTGACGACCGTCGCGCTGCCCGCGTACTTCTCGGCCACGGCCTCGACCGTCGGCGCGAGCATACGGCACGGCGCGCACCACTGCGCCCAGAAGTCCACAAGGACGGGGCGGTCGGACTTGAGAACATCCGACTCGAAGCTGTTGTCGCTAACTTCCTTGACGTTTTCACTCATGCTGCTTAACTCTCCTTGATGAAGTACCCCGACTACCGCGAGCGAAAAACAATTGTCTTCAATTTCCGGCCCGCACTAATTTGATGAAACGCGGTTGCCCGGCCTTCCGCCTGCCGCGGCTTCACCGCACGCCCTCCCCCGACGGTCGGGCTACCGCCTCGGCCTCTCATTCGTTCCGCCGCGCTCACAGCTCGAAGAGCGCGTGGTAAACCCTCACGTACTTGCGCGCGGCGGCCTGCCAGGAGTTGTCAACTCGCATCCCGTTCTGCTGAATCTTCAGCCACGCCGGCGCTTGCGTGTACCAGTGGAGCGCCTCGCGCACCTTTTCAATCAAAGCCTGCGCCGAGTAGTGCTCGAACTTGAAGCCCGTGCCCTCGCCCGTCGCCGGGTTGAACTGCTCGACCGTGTCGTCCAAGCCCCCCGTGGCGCGCACGACGGGGACTGTGCCGTAGCGCATCGAGTACATCTGGTTCAGGCCGCAAGGCTCGTAGAGCGAGGGCATCAGGAAGATGTCCGCGCCCGCCTCGATCTGGTGCGCGAGCGGCTCGTTGAATCCGCGGTAGAAGGCGACGCGGTGCGGCGCGAAGTCGTGCAGCGCCTGGAAAAAATCTTCGTACTCGCGCTCGCCCGATCCCAGAGAGACGAAGAAAGCGCCCGCGTCGAGTAGCTGCCCGGCGACCTGTCGGATGAGGTCGAAGCCTTTCTGCGCGACCATTCGCGAGATGCTGGCGATGACGGGCCGTTCTGGCTCTTCGGGCAAACCGAAGCGGCGCAAAAGGTCGAGCTTGCACGCGCGCTTGCCCCGCAGGTCGCCGGCCGAGAAGTGCGCGGCGATGTGCCTGTCGGTTTCCGGGTTCCAGACGTCGTAGTCAACGCCGTTCGTGATGCCGACCAGGCGGTCGCGCCGCTGTCGCAGGAGCCAGTCGAGTCCGTGCCCCTGCTCCGGCCCCTGAATCTCGTAGGAGTAACGTCGGCTGACGGTCGAGATGGCATCCGAGGTCATCAGGCCGGCCTTCAAAGAAGAGGCCGCGCCGTTCGAGAGGAAGACGTTCGTCTCTTCGCCCCCGCGGAAGCCGAGCCGCCAGAGGTCGACGGGGTCGAACAGTCCCTGGTAGGCGAGGTTGTGCACGGACATCAGCGTCCGCGTCCGCGCCAGGAACCCGCCCCACAGGCGGCTCGCCCAGAGCCACGCGACGGCGAAGCCGCAGGGCCAGTCGTTGCCGTGAACCACGTCGGGCGCGGGGCCGATGCGTCCCAGAAGCGCGAGCGCCGCGCGGCTGAAGAAGGCGAAGCGGTAGTGGTCGTCCGCGAAGCCGTAGACACGTCCGCGCGAGAAATACTCCGGCGCGTCGATCAGGAAGGCCGGCGCTCCCGCCGCGTCGCTCAGCCAGACGGAGACGCGTCGGCGCTCCCCCAGCCAGTCCACCTCAAGGTTGTCAAAGACCTGCTCGCGCAGAAGCCTTCTGTCCGTCGTGTCGTAGAGCGGGTGGATGAGCGCGACCTCAACGCCCTCCTCGGCCAGAGCCTTCGGGAGCGCGCCCGCGACATCGCCCAGCCCGCCGGTCTTGGCGAAAGGCACAGCCTCGGACGACAGAAGGGCGACGCGCAACGAACCTCTTTTACCGACACTGCGCCCCAGGGGAGGCGCGCATACGGACACAGAACTGAACTGCTAGAACTAGGGGAATACTATGCGAAGCCGCGCGGTGTTTGTCAAGAAAGCTCAAAAGCCGTGATGAGTAATAAGTGATAAGTGATGAGAGAACAAGGCGGCTCTTTTCTCATCACTTATCACTCATCACTTATCACGGCTCTTAGCTCTGCATTGATGCGAGGAACTCGGCGTTGGTCTTGGTCTTGCCGAGGCGCTCTAAGACGACCTCCATCTGCTCGACGGGCGAGAGGGGGTTCAGCACGCGGCGCATGACCCAGATGCGGTTGAGGTCTTCCTTCGAGATGAGCAGCTCTTCCTTGCGGGTGCCCGAACGCTGAAGGTCGATGGCCGGGAAGAGGCGCTTGTCGGAGAGCCGACGGTCGAGGTGGATTTCCGAGTTGCCGGTGCCCTTGAACTCCTCGAAGATCACGTCGTCCATGCGCGAGCCGGTGTCGATGAGCGCCGTGGCGATGATGGTGAGCGAGCCGCCTTCCTCGATGTTGCGCGCCGCGCCGAAGAAGCGCTTGGGACGCTGGAGGGCGTTGGCGTCAATGCCGCCCGACAGAATCTTGCCCGAAGGCGGGACGACGGCGTTGTGCGCGCGCGCCAGACGCGTCAGGGAGTCGAGCAGGATGACCACGTCGCGCTTGTGCTCGACCAGACGCTTGGCCTTCTCGATGACCATGTCTGCGACCTGGACGTGGCGCGTCGGCGGCTCGTCGAAGGTCGAGGAGATGACCTCGCCCTGGACGCTGCGCTGCATGTCCGTGACCTCTTCGGGTCGCTCGTCAATGAGCAGGACGATGAGCGTCACTTCCGGGTGGTTCTGCGAGATGGAGTTGGCGATGGCCTGGAGCATCATCGTCTTGCCGGTGCGCGGCGGGGCGACGATGAGGCCGCGCTGCCCCTTGCCGAGCGGCGTGACCAGATCAATGACGCGACCGACGATGTGTTCGGAGTTGGTCTCCATCCTGAGCTGCTCGTCCGGGTAGAGCGGCGTCAGGTTGTCGAAGAAGACCTTGTCGCGCGCCATGTCGGGGGCCTCGAAGTTGATGGCCTCGACCTTGATGAGCGCGAAGTAGCGCTCGCCCTCTTTCGGCGGACGAATCTGGCCGGAGACGGTGTCGCCGGTGCGCAGGTCGAACTTGCGAATCTGCGACGGCGAGACGTAGATGTCGTCGGGGCCGGGGAGGTAGTTGTATTCGGGCGCGCGCAGGAAGCCGAAGCCGTCGGGCAGGGTTTCCAGAACGCCCTCGGAGAAGATGAGGCCGCTCTTTTCGGTCTGCGCGGCGAGCACCTTGAATATGAGTTCCTGCTTGCGCATGCCCGTCGCGCCGGCCACGTCGAGGCTTTTGGCGATCTGCGTCAGGTTGGAGATGGACATCTCCTTGAGCGTGGCGAGGTTGAAGGCGTCGCCGCTGCCGTCGCGGAAGTTGGACTCCTCGTCGCTGGCCTCGTACACGTCGGCCTCGGCGTCTATGTCGGGCATGATGTCGGCGGTGGCCGCCGCGCTCTTGCCGGCGTCCCTGTCCGCCGCGCCGTTGGCGCTGGCGCGGGTGCTGCGTGTTGTGCGTGTTGTGCGTTCTCGTGACATCTCGAATTTTCTCTCGTGACGGCGTCCGGCTGAGGAGCGCCCTTCAAGTCAATCTCCGGCGACTGCCCGCCCTGCGCGGCGCATGCGTGGAGTCGCCTTCGTTTTAGCGATGTTGGTTGAAATTATTGCCGATTATGTGTCGGGAATGATGCCTCACGATTGCGCCCCCGCGGGGGTCGCGTCCGGAGGGCACCAGCCCTTTCGTGCGGCGCGGGGCGTGCGGTCTCGCGTCCCCGCGGGGCGTGCGCCCGGAGGCATCCTCTGGTGACCTCTCAAGCCCGTGCGGGTTCTGTCCGTGCTCGTTTAGATGTCGCGAGCACCCGCGCGGTTGCGTTAGAAAACTTCCGACGATTTCCACACTCAAGAGGGGGATTGTTGTGAGGCGGCCACGGCCTCTTCGATAGCGTGCCAGACGCGTTCACGACCGCGCCCCGTCGTAGCGGAGTAAGCCAGTAACTCTCCGCCTGCGCCACGTCCCACCGCGTCCAGAATGTTCCGGGCGCGAGCGAGGTTTTTGTGCGACTCGTTCTGCGAGAGCTTATCGGACTTGGTGGCGACCGTCAGGAAAGGCTTACCCTCTGCCAGGAGCCATTCGCGGAGCTGCAAATCCAAAGTCGTGGGTTCGTGGCGCGAGTCTACGATGTGAATTGATAGCACAAGCGAGTCGCGCTTGGCAAGGTAATCGGTGACGAGAAGGCCCCAGGACTCGCGCACCTCGCGCGGGGCGCGCGCGAAACCGTAGCCCGGCAGGTCAACGAAGTAGAAGCGTTCGTTTATCAGAAAGAAGTTCAGGGCCTGCGTCCTTCCGGGCGTCGAGCTCGTGCGCGCCAGGCCTTTCGTGCGCAGCAGCGAGTTAATCATGCTCGACTTGCCGACGTTCGAGCGCCCCATGAAGGCGACTTCGGGTCGGCGGTCGCGCGGCCACTGCGACTCCTCAAACGCGCTCTTGACGAACTTCGCGCTCGTTACTTTCATGAGTCGGGAGTCGCGAGTCTCAGAGTCTGGAGTCTGGACGACTTGCCTTTGACTTGCGACTCCCGGCTCATGACTTTCTCAGGCGTTGGCCGCCTCGGTCTCCGCCTGCTCCGAGGCGGCTGCCGCGCGCGCGGCGTTCATCCGCTTCACCATCTCGCGGAAGCGCACGAGCCTCTGCTCGGCTTCGGGCAGGCGCATGACGACCTGTTCGAGGTGGCGCGCGTAGTTCGGGCCGGTGGCCGCGCGCAGCCCTTCGAGGAGGGGCTGAATCTTGGAGAAGACGAGAATGTGCTCCTGGTTGGCGTCGTTGAACATCTCCTCGTCTATCGCGCCGTGGTTAACGAACGAGCAGGCCATGTCCCAGTAGGACGTGACCATTCGGTAGTAGGCGCTGTGTTCGCCCTGCGCGGTGCGCATGACGTCCTCGACCGTTTCGGGCTGGAACGAGAAGAACCACTGGCGCGCCTGGCGCATGATCTCCTCGCGGCGCAGCTCGTAGAGCCTCATGATCAGCTCGGCGCTTTTGGCTTTGTCTGTCATCGGTTGTCTCCTTCGGGAATTGATTGCGGAACGGCGATCAGGTCTCTGGCGAGTCTTTGCGGGCCGAGGCCGCAGCGCGAGGGAACAGCGGGATTCCTTCAAATGCCTCGATGCTGCCTGCTGGAATGAGACGCCGGGAAAGCGAACTTTACAGGTGGGGGCACGGGCTGTCAACCGCCGCGGGTGGATTTACGGATTGCGACCGAAGACGAGTTCAGGGTTCAGGCTTCGGGCTTGCTGTCGTGCGCGACGCGCAAGCCTAAAGCCTGAACCCTGAATCTCCCTTCCGCTTCACTCGGACAGCGTCTGCGTACTGCCGGCGGACGACTGTTCGGTCGTCCAGACGGGCGGCGTCGCCGCGGCGTCGGTCGCGCCGGCGTCCGTGGGGCAAGACTCTTCGAGGGCGAGCGAGAGAACCTCGTCAATGGTCTCGACGAGCTGGACGGCCATGTCTGCGCGCACCTCTTCGGGTACGTCTTCGAGGTCTTTCTCGTTGTCCTTCGGGATCAGAACCGTCGAGACGCCGACGCGGTGGGCCGCGAGCAGCTTCTCCTTGATTCCGCCGACGGGGAGCACACGACCGCGCAAAGTTATCTCGCCCGTCATCGCCACGTCGCGGCGCACGCGCACGCGCGTTAAAGCCGACGCCATCGCCGTCGCCATCGTTACGCCCGCCGAAGGGCCGTCCTTGGGGATCGCGCCTTCGGGGATGTGGACGTGCAGGTCGCGCTTGCGTATGAATTCGAGGTTCATTCCCAGACGTTCGGCGCGCGCCTTGATGCAGGTCAGCGCGGCCTGCGCCGACTCCTGCATGACCTCGCCGAGCTTACCGGTGAGCGTCACCCCGCCGCGACCGTTCGTGAGCGTCGCCTCGATCTGGAGGACTTCGCCGCCGACCTCCGTCCAGGCGAGGCCGAGCGACAGGCCGACCTCGCTCTCGGCGGCCATATCTGCCTGCCGGAACCTGACGGGGCCGAGCATCTCGCGCACGGCTTCGGGCGTGACCACGACCTTGAACTCGTCGCCCGAACTCTCGGCGACGACCTTGCGCGCGACCTTGCGGCAGCAGGAGCCGATCTCGCGTTCGAGGTTGCGCACGCCCGACTCGCGCGTGTAGTGGCGGATGATCTCGTAGATGCCTTCGTCCGTGAACTCGACGTGCTCGGCGCGAAGGCCCGCGCCCTCGGCCTGCTTCTTCACCAGGTGGCGCTTGGCGATCTCCAGCTTCTCGCGCTCGGTGTAGCCCGAAAGGCGAAGTATCTCCAGACGGTCTTGCAGGGCCGGCGGGATGGTGTGCAGGACGTTGGCCGTGGCGATGAAGAAGACCTTCGAGAGGTCGTATTCAACGTCGAGGTAGTGATCCTGAAACGTGTTGTTCTGCTCCGGGTCTAAGACTTCGAGAAGCGCCGCGCTGGGGTCGCCGCGGAAGTCCGCGCCAAGCTTGTCCACCTCGTCGAGGAGGATACAGGGGTTGACCGTCCCGGCCTTCTTCATCATCTGGATGATCTGGCCGGGCAGCGCGCCGATGTAGGTGCGGCGGTGGCCGCGAATCTCGGCCTCGTCGCGCACGCCGCCCAGAGAGAGGCGCACGAACTTTCTTCCGGTGGCGCGCGCAATCGACTTACCCAGAGAAGTCTTGCCGACGCCCGGCGGGCCGACGAAGCAGAGGATCGAGCCCTTCGGGTTCTTCACCAACTGGCGGACGGCGAGGTGTTCAAGTATCCGGTCTTTGATCTTCTCCAGCCCGTAGTGATCCTCGTTGAGAACGTCCTCGGCCTTCGTGATGTCGCGAATCTCTTTAGTCTTCTGCTTCCAGGGCACACTCAAAAGCCAGTCGATGTACGTGCGCGAGACCGTGCCCTCGGCGCTCATCGGCGGCATGGCTTCGAGGCGGTGGAGTTCCTGGATGGCCTTCTCCTTCGCCTCCTCGGTCATGCCCGCCTCCTCGATGCGCTTGCGGAGGTCTTCCATCTCGGCCTTCTCGTCCTTGCGTCCGAGTTCCTTGTGGATGGCCTTGATCTGCTCGTTGAGGTAATACTCCTTCTGCGCCTTCTCCATCTGCCGCTTGACGCGCGCCTGGATGGTTCGGTCGAGCTGGCGCTTGTCCACCTCGACTTCCAAAAGCTCGACGAGCCGCTGGAGGCGACCGTGGGCGGAGAAGATTTCCAGCAGGCCCTGCTTATCCTCGACGGAAATCTTCAACTGCGAGGCGAGCGCGTCGGCGAGGTGCGAGGCGTCGGAGTTTCGCAAGGCCGTCTGCAAGGCGTCGGTTTGCATCTCCGGCGCAAGCCGGATGTGCTGCTCGACGAGCTGGCCGATTCTCTGCATGAGCGCGTCGACGCGCGGCCCCGACTCGGGCACGACGGGCGCGCGGCGCACCGTCGCCGTGAAAGCGCCGTTGTCGTTCTCGACGCGGATGGTCGTGGCGCGCTCGCGCCCCTCGACGACGACCTTCGTCTGCCCGTTCTCCTGGCGCTGCGCCTGGAGTATGCGTGCGACGGTGCCGACCGAGTAAATCTGTTCGGGGCTTGGCTCGTCAATCGAGGCGTCGTGCTGGGTGGCGAGAAAGATCGTGCGGTCGGTGGCGAGCGCCTCTTCGAGCGCGCGCACCGAGCCGGGCCGCCCGATCTTGAAGGCGACCTTGGTGAAAGGGAAGATGACGACATCGCGGATCGGCACCATCGGCAGCCGGAGGATGTCAACGGGAGTGCGGTCAGAGTATTCTTCCATAACTGTAAGAGAGCTTTTCTTCGGCAGCCCCTGAAGGGAACACAGGGCGAGCCGTTCTGCGCCCGTCTCGCCCTGTCCCGCCGAACTCAATTCTAAAACATTTCGCGCGACCGCGCCACTGGGAAGAAATTCAGGGTTTCCTCCGTTAAATCACCCGCCGTAGCTTAAGCTTGAGTTGGAGCACCTGCTCGCCGCGGCGGACGGTCAGCGTGTGCTCCGTGCCCTCGCGCGCGAAGAAGGGGTACAGCTCGCTGCTCGACTTGAGCTGCTCGACCGCGTGGCCGTCAACCGCGAGGAGGATGTCGCCCTCTTGCAGCCCCGCCGACGCCCCCGCGCTCTCCTTCAGCACACGCCCGACCTTGTAGACCTTGCAGCCCGCGCCCTCCTGCCAGAGGTCGAAGCCGGTCATGTCGTACTCGAAGGGGTTGCCGAAAAATTCGTTCGGCTCCAGATACATGCGCGAGCGCGAGTAGTCAATCGTCACCTTGAAGCGGCTGAAGACCTGATTGCCGATGGGGCCGGCGTTCCCCTCGTCGGCCATCGCGCCTTCGGTGTCCTCCGAGAGGAGAACGACCGGATTCTCAAGCACGAACTTCCCGACCTGAAAGCCTTTGACGCGACCGACGAACGAACGCGACTTGCCGCCCAGCTCCTCGTCCTCCGGCGTCTCGACGGTCGAACGGATGGCGCTCAGGAGCCGGTTTTTCTTCACAAACGGGCTGTTGAGGCTGACGGCGCTGTCCGAGCCTGTGTCAACCTCGAAGCTGCCGACGACGGGCGCGTGCCCCTCAATCAGAAGCTTCGCGTCGATGAAGGGCGTCCGCACAATCCTGAGCGGGACGAGCTGGCCCGCGCCTCTGTAGTTGAAGGACTTCGGGTCGTAGAGGTTGATGACGCGTCGAGAGTAGTCGATCTCGACGACGAACTCCTTGATGAAGTCGTAGCCGATGATGCCGTCAATCGAGCGCGCCTCGCAGGGGAACGACTCGAAGGAGAGCGCGCCGACCATCTGGTTCGAGACGGTCGCGCCGCGCACGCCGAGCGTGACGCCTTTGAAAACGTCGCCGCTGACACGGCCTCCGACCGCATTGCCGTTGAGCGTCGTCTCGCTCGCCTTCAGCCCAAGCTCTTTCGCCGTCCGCGCGTTGAGGATGGTCAGCCCCGCGCCCGTGTCGAAGCCGAACTTGAGCGGGCGCGAGTTGTTGACGCGCACTTCGAGGAAGACGGCGTTGTCTTCAAAGTCGAAAGGGATTCCGGTCGCGCTGTTGCCGGAAGCAAAGCGGACGTTTCGGACGGCGGGCCGGGCCTGCGCGTGGGCCTGCCTGCGCCCCGCCGCGCGCGTCTGTGCCTGCGCGGGCGGCGAGAGGAGAGCCAAGGCGGCGAGCGCGTGCGCGAGCAGCGCGCCGAGAATTTTGTTTCTCATCTTTGGTCTCTGGGTTGATGAAAACAACGGGAAGGACGGATGCCGGTCGGGGCGGCTCGGTCGCATTCTTTCGAGGGTAGAACGTCGGCGCCCGCGGAGAGGTTCCCGCGCTGTTTCGCGTCAAGAAGAAATTTAGACGGCTGGTCGGGGTATGAACGAAGCCGCCGCCGCGGAAGCC
>JALZHC010000717.1 GCA_030914105.1 Acidobacteriota bacterium | reverse complement strand
TCTCCTCAAAGTCGCTGACAAGCTGCCACGCGGCGTCGGCGTCAACGTAGTTGTTGAATGACATCTCCTTGCCGGAAAGAATCTCGGCCATTCCGATGCCGGCGCGCGCCTGCGTTTGGTAAAGCGCCGCTTGCTGGTGCGGGTTCTCGCCGTAGCGCAGGACGACGCTCCTGTTCAGCGTCCACATGGCCGAGTTGGGCAGGCGCTCGAAGTCTTCGATGGAGCGCGGCAAGTCTTGTTCGGCGGAAGGCTTCGGGCCGGGCTTCCCGCTGATGAGCAGAGACTCGAAGTGCGCCGAAGCGCCGCCGCCGCCGAGGTGAGACTGCTCGCCGTCCCACGCCAGGCGCTCATGTCCGTCGAGCTTCGCGAGGTAGGCGACAATTGCCATGTCGTAGGAGGACGTGCGCATGAAGGCGCGCCGCGCGAGATGCGCGCGCAGCGCAAGCGTGGTCGCGCCGTCGTGTTGCTTCAACTCCTCGACGACCGGCTCGTAGTCTTCGAGCGAGACGACGACCGTCACGTCGGCGTGATTCTTCGCCGCCGAGCGAATCATCGCCGGGCCGCCGATGTCTATCTGTTCGACGGCTTCTTCGAGCGTAACGCCTTCGCGGGCGACCGTGCGCTCGAAGGGATAGAGGTTGATGACGACCATGTCAATCGGCTCGATGCTGTGCTCCGCGAGTGCGCGCGCGTGTTCCGCGTTGTCGCGGACGGCGAGGATGCCGCCGTGTATGCGCGGGTGGAGCGTCTTGACGCGCCCGTCCAGCATTTCCGGAAAGCCGGTCACGTCCGACACGTCGCGCACTTCCAGCCCTGCCTCGCGCAAAGCCTTCGCCGTGCCGCCGGTGCTCAAAAGCTCGACGCCGAAGCCACGCAGCGCGCGCGCGAACTCGACAAGGCCGGTCTTGTCCGAGACGCTCAAGAGCGCCCGGCGGATGTGCCTGAGTCCTTCGGTGTTCTGTCCGTCCATAAGTTCTTTCAAAGATGAAGACGTTCGGAAGAGCAGAGGGCGAATTGTAGTTCAATCAAGCGAGAGTGTCATGCGAGTAAGACTCACCGCCGCAGGCGCAGAAGAAGACAGGATTTCAAATCTGAAATTTCAAATTGGAGATTTCAAAGCGCGCCATCTCAAAGCTCAACTCTCTGCGTCCCCTCTGCGCTCTCTGCGCCTCGGCGGTGAGTCTTACTCGCTTTAAAATTAAGTCAGGGAAAAAAGAACACGGCCCGTTACCCAGCGGCGGAGATAATCTTCTCGACGACGTTGCGCCAGGAGAGGTTCAAGGCCAGAAGCTTCTCGCGCCCGCGCTCGCCCATGCGGCGCGCGCGCTGGCGGTCTGAGTAGAGCAAGTCGAGGCACTCGGCGAGCGAGCGCGGGTCGGGGTCTGCGACCAGCCCCTCGCCGCCGTGCTCGATGAACTCGGTCGCGCCGCCGCCGTCGCGCGCCACGACGACCGGCTTTGAAGAGAGCATCCCTTCCAGAGTCACATAGCCGTAGTCCTCGTCGAACGGCAGATAGCAGACGCCGAGCGCGCCCGCGTAAAGGTCGATCAACTCTTCCTCGGTGACGAAGCCGCGCATCTCGACGCGGTCGCCGACGCCGTGCTCGCGCACGAGCGACTCGTAGCGCGCGCGCTCGCGCGTCGAGCCGGCGAGCACGGCGCGGACGGGCGTGCGGACGTGTTTCATCGCCTCGATGAGAAGCTCCTGCCGCTTCTGCGGCTCCAGCCGACTCGGATAAAAAACGTAGTCGCCCTGCTCGCCCGCGCGCAGGTGGGCGGCGCGCGGCGGCGGGTGGTAGAGCGGCTCGCTCTCGATCCGATTGTAGCGGCGCATGCGCTCGGCGACCGTCTTCGAGTTGGCGAAGACCTTGCGCGCTTCGGGGATGAAGCGCGCGTCGCAGTGGTGTATCCAGTCGCGTATGCGCGCGCCTTCCGGGTTCGTCGAGAGGTCGTCGAAGGGCGTGCCCCAGAGGTTATAGGCCGCGCGGTACTGGTGCAGAACCCACAGAACCTTGCGCGGGTGCGCGACCGTGTAGGCCGGAAACTTCATGCCGATGACGAGGTCAACCGGCTTGCCGTTGGCCTCCGTCAAATCGAGCAGACGCCACGCGAGCGTGCCGCGCATGATCTCCGAGGGCGGATACCACTTGAAGGGCACGGCCACGACCTCCGCGTCGTATCCGGCCTCGACGAGCGCGTCGCGCAGGCCGGCGACGTGCGCCTCGGCCCCGCCCGCGGTGAAGGGAACCTGTGTGGTGCAGATGAGTATGTTGCGAATCGCCATCCGAAGCGCCGCCGCCCGCGTTAATGTATCATCGTCGGGGAAGTCGAAGGGAATATGACACACGGGCCGGACAAGCTCCAAACTTCGGATGCGGGCGGGCAGCGCGGACTCGTCGCGCACGCGGTGCTCACGGGGCTGACGCCGCTCATCCCCGTGCCGCTCGTTGACGACCTCGCGAAGAACTACTTCCGCAGGCGACTCGTGCGGCGCCTGGCCGCGTCTTCGGGGCGCGCGTTGAGCGACGCGGAGCTGGGCGCGCTCCTGAAAGAGGAGGGGCGCGGGTGTCTGCGCGGCTGCCTGGCGGCAGTGCTCGTCTACCCTCTGAAGTCTGTCTTCCGAAAGCTCTTCTACTTCCTCGAATGGAAGCGCGCCGTTGACCTCGCGAGCCGCACTTACCACTTCGGCTACCTCACGGCTTACGCCCTGCGCCCGCGCGCGGGCGGCGCGACGCTCGTAGACCTGTGCGGAGCTGAGACGGTCGGCCAGGCGATACGGGCCGTCTGCCGCGAAGCGCCCATCAAGCCGGTCGAGGCGGTGGTCGCCGGCACGTTCCGCGGCTCGCGCCGGGCCTTGCGCGCGGCGGCGAACCTTCTGGCCTCGCCCCTGCGCCGCCTGCGCGGGCGCGCGCGCCCCGAAGAGGTGGCCGAAGCCATCGAGCAGGTCGAGCCGCAGGAGGAGCGCGAGATTGACCCCGTCGTCACG
>JALZHC010000716.1 GCA_030914105.1 Acidobacteriota bacterium | reverse complement strand
TCCCCACGCCGTGCAGGAGGAGCCGAAGGGGCCGGGCATGATGAAAGGACTCCTACAGCAAATCTCCGGCACAGTGCCGAAGACCGTCGCGGGCGACGGCGTCATCATCAGCCGTTCGAGCAAGGGCGGCGACATCATCGAAGACGTTATCAAGAACGGCGGGACGCTGCCCGATAACTACAACACGAAGAACGTCACACGTACGGCGCCCGCGCGCGACGTGAGGCCGATACCGGCCCCCGCGCCGAAGACGAACGCCGATGAGAAGAAGGTGACGCTTCAGCCCACGCAGCCCGGCCCGCCCGCGACCAGCGCCGACCCTTCGAAGCCCGCGGCCACGCAGCCCACGACCCCGGCCACGCCTCCGCCCAACACCAAGCCCTAGCCGCGCGGGCCGCGCCGGACGTCTAAACTTCAAGAGCGCCGGACTCTTCAGCGACGGAGAGTCCGGCGCTCTTCTCTTCGGTCAGTGAAGAGTCCGGCGCTCTCCGCTTTCAACCGATACTCTCCGCTTTCGTCCGATGCCTTATTTGCCCGCGTCGTTGAGCGGGTGCTAGAATTTTTCCGAAGTTCCCCGCAAGCAGTCGTTCGCGCCCTCCAAGCGTCCCTGCTCGTCGAGTCGAGGAGGCACAGTGTCGCAAACCGCCGAGAGTATGCAGGACGAGCTGGCCCGCAGGCATCGCGCCGCCGTGCGCGCAGTCTCGGCGGTCTCGGTCTTCACGCTCGCACTCATCGCGCTCGGCGTATCGGGCCTCTTCGGCGGCAGGCTCGGCTTCAACCCCGCCACGGTCTTCACACTCCGCCTCTCGATCATCTTTCTCGCGGGCGGGGCCTTCGTCTTCCGCCGCACCAGGTTCGCGCCGATGCGCCTGCAAGACATCGCGGCGCTGCGCGGCGCGTCGGGCCTGCTTGAGACGTTACAGTGGACGACCGTCTATGTCGCCCTCGTCGCCGGCATGATTGCGCTCTTCGGCTTCGTCGTCAGCATGATGACGGGCAACTGGATAGAGACCGTCCTGCTCGGCGGCGTCGCCCTCATCGTCCTCCTGTACTGCTACCCGAAGCGCGCGGCCTGGCGGAAAGTCGTCGCGGCCACGGACGAGGCGGACGCCGCGGAGGCGGGCCGGGGCGCGAAAGGAACAATCGCTTGAAGCTCTTCGCCAAAGACGCGCCGCGCGCCGCCGCTGACTCCCGCGCCCTCTTCGCGCTCGCCGCCGACGCTCGCGCCTTCTTCGCGGTTTTCGCGCTCGCCGCCGTCATCGCTTCGACTTCCGACGCGCACGCGCTGGCCGCACAGAGCAATGCGCACGCGTCACGGCAGACGACGGGCGGCGCGGCTCAGCAGACGACCAGCGGCGGCAACCCGGCCACTCAATCGCAGCCCGCCGCGCAGTCGCCGCGCGAGCGTCGCGCGCAGGCTTACGCCAAGATGCTCGAAGGCCAGCGCCACTTCGAGAGCGCGCAGGGCGGCGGCAGCAGCGCCGCCGAGTCTCTGCGCCGCGCGCAGGCCGCCTTCCAGCAGGCCGCGGAACTCGACCCCAAGCTCGCGGAGGCGCACACCGCGCTCGCCGAAGTCTGGCTCTACTTCGACGACTTCCAGCAGTCGGAGCAGGAGGGACTGGCCGCCGCGCGCATTGACCCCGACAACCTCGGCGCGCACCGCATCCTCTCGCGCGTCTACACGATCAAGAGCGGCCTCGCCGAAGGCAAGCTCGACCGCGCCGTCGCCGACAAGGCCGTCTCGGAGCTGCGCGAAGTCGTCCGCGTCCGCCAGAACGACGCCGAGGCGTGGGCGCTGCTCGCCGAGTTCTACGCCGCGACGAACCGCGAAAGTGAAGCGGTCGAGGCCCTGCGCAAGTGGGCGACGCTGCCCGCCTCGATTGACGGGCGCTTCTACCAGATCATCTCTCGCGGGCGCGAACTTACGCCCGACGCCGCCAACGCGCGACTCGGCGAGCTTCTGCTCCGCGCCGGGCGCACCGACGAGGCCCTCGCCGCTATCCGCCGCGCGCTCTCGATTGAATCGGACAACGCGCGTTACATACAACTCCTCGGCGAGGCGCTCGAAGCCAGCGGCGCGGCAGACCAGAGCGTCATCGAAGAACTGCGACGCATCGTCGCGCAGCAGCCGCAGAACGTCGCCGCCGTCCAGATGCTCGCGCGGGCGCAGGCACGCGCGGGACGCGTCGAAGACGCCGCGACCACGCTGCGCGCCGGCATCAAAGCCGCACGCCCCGGCGACGAGCGCGTGCGCCTCCCGCTCCAGGTGCAGCTCGCCGAGACCTTCACCGACGCCTCGCGCTACGACGAAGCCGTCGCCGTCTACGAGGGCCTTCTCAAAGAGCACAACATCTCGGACGCGCCGCTCGACTCCGAGCAGCAAAAGCCCTTCGCCGTCGCCGTCCTCTCAAGCATCATCGCCCTCCGCAAACAGGCCGGACAGACCGAACAGGCGCTCGCCACCGTCGAGCGCATGCGTCGCCTTCTGGGCGGCGACGACCCGACCGCAGACCTTCAGAAGGGCGACCTCCTTCGCTCGCTCGGCAAGCGCGACGAGGCGCTCGCGGCAGTCCGAGAGGCGCGCAAGCGCTTCCCCGAAGACGTGAGCCTTCTCCGGCTCGAAGCACAGACGCTCGCCGAACTGGGTCGCAGCGACGAGGCGCTCACACTTCTGCGCCCGCGCCTTAAGGGCGACGCCACGGACTTCGAGGAGTACCTCTTCATGTCGAGCCTTCTCATCAGCGCCGGGCACGGCCCCGAAGCCGTCGAGATGGCGCGCAAGGCGCTCGCGCTCGTGCCTGCGGGCGCCACCGAGCAGTCCAACAACGCCCTCATCATGCTCTCGTCGGCACAGGAGCGCACCGGCGACCTGAAGGCCGCCGAGACGACGCTCCGACAGGTGCTCGCCAAAGACCCGAACAATGCGACGGCCCTCAACAACCTCGGCTACTTCCTCGCAGACCACGGCGAGCAGCTCGAAGAGGC
>JALZHC010000715.1 GCA_030914105.1 Acidobacteriota bacterium | reverse complement strand
CGGCAAGACCGTCAGCTTCTTCGAGCCTCTGGAAGAGAAGCCGACCGACCAGTTGGACGACCTCCGCACGCTCATCAGTGAGATCGACGCGGGCGCGGTCGAGATGCTCGTCATCGTCGGCGGCAATCCGGTCTTCACCACTCCCGCCGACCTCAAGCTCGACGAGACGCGGATGAAGAAGATTCCGCTCACCGTCCACCTCAGCCTCTACGACGACGAGACCTCGGAGCTGTCGCACTGGCACATCCCCGAAACGCACTTCCTCGAAGCCTGGTCGGACACGCGCGCCTACGACGGCACGGTGACGATCATGCAGCCGCTCGTCTCCCCGCTCTACAACGGCAAGAGTGCGCACGAGCTGCTCGCGGCCTTCACAGACCGGCCCGACCGACGCGGCTACGACATCGTCCGGCAGTTCTGGATGGGCGGCGAGGGACGCGTGCCGGGCGGCGCTCAGACGGGCGGACAAACCGGCGCGGCCACATCAGGCTCTCCATCTCAAGCGGCTTCGCGGCCCGCGCCCGCGGCGACGCCCGCCGCGACTGCGGCGACATCTGCGACACCTTCGACATCCGCGACCCCTGCGGCGTCACCTTCGACACCCGCGACGCCTGCGGCAACGCCCGCGGCGACATCCGCGGCGGCGAACGCGTCCGCGGACTTTGAGAAGAGCTGGCGCAAGTGGCTGAACGACGGCTTCGTGCCGGGCACCGCGCGCAGGCCGAAGAACGTCTCGGTCAGCGCGGGCGGCGCGAACGCTTCGGGCGTGACGGGCGAGCCTCCCGCGCCTTCGACGGGCAGCGCGTCCGCGCCTCTGGCGAGCGGCGGCGCGGGCGACTTCGAGATCGTCTTCCGCACAGACCCGACCATCTACGACGGTCGCTTCGCCAATAACGGCTGGCTTCAGGAGTTGCCGAAGCCCCTGACGAAGCTCACCTGGGACAACGTCGCCATCATCAGCCCGGCCACGGCTGAACGCCTCGGCGTCGGCGACACGCCCGACGGCGCGACCGCCTGGGACTCGCCCAAGCGCGTCAACCGCATCACGGCCAAGGGCGGCGAGATGCGCGCCGAAGTCCTCCGGCTCACCTTCAAGGGGCGCGCGACGAAAGAACCCGTCCCCATCTTCATCCTGCCGGGCCAGCCCGACGGCGTCATCACGGTTCATCTCGGCTACGGGCGCCGGCGTTCGGGCCGCGTCGGCGGCAATGAGCACGACAAGACCGTGCTCGGCTTCGACGCCTACCAGCTTCGCACCTCCGACGCTTTGTGGGCCGCGACGGGCCTCGGCGTCGAGAAGACGGGCGAAGAGCACCCGCTCGCCTGCACGCAGATTCACTTCCGGATGGAGGGGCGCGAGATCGTCCGCCACGGCAGCTTCGCCGAATGGACGCGCGACCCCACGCTCGCCCCGCCGCGCGAGCGCCGGAAGGAGCCGCCCGAACCGGCGGGCGAGAACCGACGCCCGGAAGAGGATGAAACGCTCTACCCGCCTTATGATTACTCGGAGAACGAGAAGGAGGGGTTGCGCGGCTACCGCTGGGGCATGGCGATTGATGTCTCGACCTGCGTCGGCTGCAACGCCTGCGTCGTCGCCTGCCAGGCCGAGAACAACATCCCCGTCGTCGGCAAGGAGCAGGTCGCGCGCTCGCGCGAGATGCACTGGCTCAGGGTTGACGCATACTTCCGCGGCGCGGTCGAAAGCCCGGCGGGCGTCTACTTCATGCCCGTCCCCTGCATGCACTGCGAGAACGCGCCGTGCGAGGGCGTCTGCCCCGTCCACGCCACGGTGCACAGCGCCGAGGGCCTCAACGAGATGGTCTACAACCGCTGCGTCGGCACGCGCTACTGCTCGAACAACTGCCCGTACAAGGTTCGGCGCTTCAACTTCCTCCTCTTCCCGGCGGTGACCGGATACGGGTGGGACACGCCGAACTTCAAGATGATGCGCAACCCGGAAGTCAGTGTGCGCTCGCGCGGCGTGATGGAGAAGTGCACCTACTGCGTCCAGCGCATCGAGTACGCGAAGATCGAGCGCGAGAAGAAGGGCGAGAGAGTGCAGGACGGCGACATCGTCACGGCCTGCCAGCAGACCTGCCCGACCGAGGCCATCGTCTTCGGTGACCTCAACGACCCGACGAGCCGTGTCGCGAAACTTCATGGGCAGAAGCGGCGCTACGACCTTCTGGCAGACCTGAACACGCGGCCTCGCACCGGGTATCTGGCCTCAGTGCGCAACCCGAACGAGGCGCTCCCGGCGGGCCAGGAGGGGAAGGCGTAAAATTTTTATGGAGAGATTCGACGACCCATACGACGACACGCGCATCCACACGACGCCAGCCGTCATCGAGCCGGGACACACCTTCGGCTCCGTGACGGACAAGATCAGCGCGCTCGTCCTCCGGAAGCGCACGCCCGTCGGCTGGTTCGTCGGCCTCGCCATCTCCTTCATGATGACCGGCGTGCTGATGGGCACGATCACCTACCTCGTACTCACAGGCATCGGCATCTGGGGCAACAACCAGCCCGTCGGCTGGGCCTTCGACATCATCAACTTCGTCTGGTGGATCGGCATCGGCCACGCCGGCACGCTCATCTCCGCGATTCTCCTTCTGCTGCGCCAGCAGTGGCGCACTTCGATCAACCGCTTCGCCGAGGCGATGACGCTGTTCGCCGTCGCCTGCGCCGGCCTCTTCCCCCTTCTGCACACGGGCCGGCCCTGGCTCGCCTACTGGCTCTTCCCCTACCCGAACACGATGGGCATCCAGCCGCAGTTCCGCAGCCCCCTGATGTGGGACGTGTTCGCCGTCTCGACCTACGCGACCGTTTCGGCGCTCTTCTGGTACACGGGGTTAGTCCCCGACCTCGCGACCCTCAGAGACCGCGCGCGCTCGAAGTTCGGGCGCGTCGTCTTCGGCATGATGTCTCTGGGCTGGCGCGGCAGCGCGCGCCACTGGGTGCGCTACGAGGTCGTCTACCTTCTGCTCGC
>JALZHC010000714.1 GCA_030914105.1 Acidobacteriota bacterium | reverse complement strand
GGTCAGCGCGAACAACAAGAAGCTCGGCACGTCGAACAGCACGGACACTTATCAAGAGGTCTACTCGAACCGTCAGGTCGCCGCGACGTTGGAAGACTACGTGCGCGCGCTCCAGCACGAGGTCTTGCGTCCGGGCGTGGTCGGCGTAATAGTCGCGCGCAACGGCAAGCCCGTCTGGGCCGACATCTTCGCCGGCTCGCGTCTGTTCGCCGCCTACTGGCCGAAGCTCCTGAAGTCCTACGCCGTGGACGCGCTCGGCGACAACACGAGCGACGCGCGCCCGTCGGTCGAAGAGGCTCGCGGCTACCTCGCGCGCCTGAACGGCACCGTCTCGACGACGACGCAGGAGGGTGTCTACCAGCTCGTCAAGACCGAGCAACCGGCCTACGCCGTCTTCGAGCTGCGCGACATCTCGCTCGCCGCCCCGCTGCGCCTGCACTTCAACAAGATGGACAGGTAAAGCCGGGGGTTAGGGATTAGGGGTTGGGGGCTGGTTAAAATCTCCGGCGTGTCTTGAGCGCTCGACGCGGGCGTAGCTCAATTACTAACCCCCAACACCTAACCCCCAGCCCCCGCCTTTTTCACCTTGTCGAGCAGCTCGCGGCGGTCTGTGATGAAGTGGAGTTTGACCGGCTCGTCGCCGCCGGTGAGGAGTTCGACGAGCTGTTCGAGCACGTCGAAGCGGTCGCGTTCGGTGATGCCCTGGGCTTCGAGGTGGCCGCCGAATCTCATGCGGCGGACGAGTTCAGGCAGCGTCAGACGGCCCTCGAAGGTGCGCCCGCCGTGGCGGTGCGAGCGGCTGACCAGATATTGAACGAGCAGCACGTCGTTGTAGAGCGCGGGCGCGAGGAAGAGTCGGAAGCCTTCGCGCTCCCAACCCGCTTCGAGCCGCTGCGAGCGGCGCACCTGCCGCAGGCCGTCGAAGGCCGCGGCCCAGTCCTCCTTCGGCTCGCGCCGCTGGAGGTAAGCGCGCGCGGCCTGCGGCATCCAGGCGTTGTCGTCCTCGAAGTCCATCTCCTGTCCGAGCCGCTCCAGCCACTCGAAGAAGACCTGCCGCGCAGTCTTCTTCTCTTCGTGAACCCGGAACTGCTCGTCCTTCGTCGGAAGCTTACGGACGAGCGCGCGCCGCGCGGCATCCGTTGTCATGCCGCCCTCGACGCGGTAGACCGAGACGCGCGCGTGCCAGCGGCGCGGCGCTTCGCAGTATGGGCAGTGCGCGTTTCTGTCTTCCGCCGGTTTGAAGAAGGGGCGCTGCGGGCTTCTTGCGGTCAGCTCTTCGAGCGTGGGCGCGTAGCGGCGGATTTCGTTGTAGGCGGTGCGCGGCGCGAGGCCCAACTGTTTGGTGAAGAGGCGGAAGATGCAGGCGAGGCAGAGCGTTACGTCCTGACGTGAGACGGAGCCGGCGGGGAAGTCCGCGAAGTCGAGCACGTCCTTCTTCGACGCTTTGGCTTTCGCGACCTTCGACGGTCTGTCTTTAGCGACCTTCGACGGTTTGGCTTTCGCGACTGCCGCCTTTGACTTACTCGCCGTCTTTGCGGCCTGAGAGGCTGACGCCTTCGACTTGCTCGCCGTCTTCTTCGACTTGCTCGCCGTCTTTGCCGTCTTCGTGGCCGAAGCCTTCGGCCTGGCCGCGGACTTCGAGGGCTTGGCGGCTGCCGACCTCTCAGGTTTGGCCGTCGGAGTCCGCTTCGCGGCCTTCGCAGCCGGGGCTTTAGTCTTCTGAGCCTTCGCGGCCTTCTTTGCCGATCCTGCTTTTGCTTTCGTCGCGGCCATCGTTTAAGCAGCGGGACGTTATTTATCTCGCGACGGCGGCGGCCTTCGCAGGCGGGCTGACGGCGGCGAGCACCAGGCCGACAATGAGAATGAAACAACCCAGAAGGCCGACGACGCTCCCGTAAGATGCGTAACTCATCCCTCTGGCGACCCCCGCGATGCCGGCTGATTCGGCATCGATCATGCCGCTGATGGCGGTGCGAATCCCGTAAAAGGTCGCCAGGTTGCAGACGACCGTGACGAGCAGTCCGAGGACGATCAGGATTCTCGAAATCACTCTCAAAAGTTTCTTTAACCCCCTGAAGGTTCGTTCATTCAAAAGCCGTCGAGTTGGCCGGGACTCGCCTCAGTCGGACGCAATCGAGACGAGCGCGGGCGCGGCCTCTTCGTCCGTGTGGCCGAGGGCGGCGTCGAGTTCGGCCTCCACATCTCCGGTAGCGGCGCGCAAGGATTTGAAGTCGAAGAGCGTCGGGTCTAAGAGGTGCGAAGGCTGTGCGTTTCCTAAGGCCGTGAGCATCGAGGCGCGGACGTGCGGAATCTCTTTTTCGAGTTCGGCGACGAGGGCACGGACGCGCGCGCGCTTCAACGTCGTCTGCGAGCCGCAGAGGTCGCAGGGGATGATGGGGAACTCTTTGAGCGCGGCAAACTCCGCGATGTCCGACTCGCGGCAGTAGGCGAGCGGGCGGATGACCGTGTTGAGCGCGTTGTCGGAGCGCAAGATTGGCGGCATCGCCTTGAGCGTGCCGACGTAGAGGAGGTTTAAGAGGAAGGTCGCGATGATGTCGTCGGCGTGGTGGCCGAGCGCGATCTTCGTGCAGCCCTCCTCGATGGCCGTGCGGTAGAGTATGCCGCGGCGCAGGCGCGAGCAGAGAGAGCAGTAGGTCTTGCCTTCGGGGATGAGCCGCTTGACGATTGAGTAGGTGTCGCGCTCGACGATGCGGAAGGGCACGCCGCGCTCGGTCAGATAACGGGGCAGGACATCTTCGGGGAAGCCGGGCTGCTTCTGGTCGAGGTTGACGGCGAGCAGCTCGAAGCGGACGGGCGCGCGCTTCTGCACGTCGAGCAGAAGGTCGAGCATCGTGTAGCTGTCCTTGCCCCCCGAGAGGCAGACCATCACGCGGTCGCCGTCCTCGATCATCGAAAAGTCCTTGATCGCCTCGCCCATCTGGCGCAGCAGCTTCGTCTTCAGCTTGCTCTCGACAAACATCCCTTACCTC
>JALZHC010000149.1 GCA_030914105.1 Acidobacteriota bacterium | reverse complement strand
CTGCCGCGTCGAGCGGGGTGAAAAAAGTTTGAGAGCCATGTCCTTCCGGGCCGACGAACCGTGCGTTAGTAATTGAAGGCTTAGTTCCGTTGAGAGGCTCACCCCGCGGCGCGCGCCACGCGCGGCGGGAAATGAATCCGGTATCGAGGCCGCATGGACTCAGCCCGAAGGCGTTGGCCTTCGGGCTGAGAACTCATCCGCCGAACTCTTCATCCGGCCTTGTCATTCTCGGCTTTCGTGAAGCAGCCCCGCCCGCAAGAGACGAGCGGCCGGGAAATATTCTTCGCCACCAACCGCTGCGACCTGACTCTCCGACCGCGCCGACGCAGCCTTTCCTTCAAGGAGTGTTAACCATGTCAAGACTCACTGCCCCCAACAGCCGACTCCGCCGTCTGATATACGCCGGAACTTTATTGTTGATCTCAGTGCTGGTCAGCAGCCCTGCCGCGCGCCGTTCGGCGGCCTCGGTCTTCAGGTCGGCGGCTGGAGAAGAGACCGCGCCGCCCTTCGCGTTCCCCGCGCCGCTTAATTTCGGCGAGCGTGTGGAGTCGTGGGTCGCGGCGAGTCCGCTGCTCGCGACGCCGACGCCCGCGGGTTCCGCGCCGGCGTCTGCCCTCGTCGGCCTCGACGGCGTCTCGATAGGCTCGACCCCGGCGCTCATCGACAGTTTCGATTCCGCGAAGGGGCAGTACGGCTCAGGCAACAAGGGCAGCGCCGCGATTCTTGTGAGCAACGGCGCGGTCTCGATTGAAGGCTCGAAGGTGTACGGGGACGTTCGTTCGACGGCGTCCGGCGTCACGCTGAAGAGTTCGAGCCTGGTGACCGGCAGCGTCACCGCCGCGACGACGATCACGAACGGCGGGACGATTCAGGGAGCGGCGACGCCGAACTCGCCTTCGACGGCGGTCGCAGCCCCAGCGGTCGCGCCCTGTTCGCCATTCAGCCCTTCAAGCAGCATTGGCGGGAGGTTTAGCTACAACGCTTCGACGGGCGACCTCACCGTTAACGGCAACCGCACCGCCACGCTCGCCGCGGGCTTATACTGCTTTCACAACCTGACGCTCTCCGGCGGCGGACGGCTCACGGCGTCAGGCCCCGTGACGATTCGTTTGACGGGTCAGCTCAGCGCGAACGGCAACAGCTCCGCCGGTGCGGGCGGCGTCCCTGCGAACCTACAGGTCTTGAGCAGCTACGCGGGCGGCGAAGGCGTCGTGCTATCCGGCACGACAGACCTGTACATGACAATCTACGCGCCGCAGACCGGCGTCAGTCTCAACGGCGGGCCGCAGCTTTATGGTTCGGTGCTCGCGAAGACGCTCAGCCTGACGGGCAACCCTTCACTCCACTTCGACTCTCAACTGGCGGCGACCATCGTCAACGCTGCCCCGACGGTGAGCGCCGGGAGCGACCAGACGATTACGCTGCCCGCCACGGCCACTCTCAGCGGCAGCGCGACTGACGACGGGCTGCCGAACCCTCCGGGGGCTTTGACCTATCAATGGAGTCAGGTCTCCGGCCCCGCCGCGGCCTCGATTGCAAACCCGGCGCAGCCCGTCACGAACGTGAGCTTCCCTGCCGCGGGCGCATACGTCTTTAGTCTGACGGCGAGCGACGGCGCGCTCGACAGTAGCGCGTCCGTGCAGGTGACGGTGAACCCGCCGTTGAATCACGCGCCGGTCGTCAGCGCGGGGACGAACCAGACCGTCACACTGCCGTCGGCAGCGACGCTCGGCGGGAGCGCGACCGACGACGGGCTGCCGAACCCTCCCGGCGCGCTCGTTTACCAGTGGAGTCAGTTGTCCGGCCCGGCGCAGGCGACAATCGCCAGCCCGTCGCAGCCGAGCACGAGCGTGAGCTTCACGACCGACGGCACCTACGTCTTCCAGTTCACCGCGAGCGACGGCGCGCTCAGCAGTAGCGCGTCCATGCAGGTCACCGTCAACCCGCGCCCGAACCAGGCTCCGACCGTCAGCGCCGGCGCGAATCAGACGATCACTCTGCCCGCGACGGCGACGCTGAACGGTTCTGCCACGGACGACGGCCTGCCGAATCCGCCCGCCGCGTTGACCGTCTCGTGGTCGCAGGTATCGGGGCCGTCTCTCGCGCTTGTCAACGCGCCGACGCAGGCCGCAACGACCGCCAGCTTCGTGCAGCCCGGCACATACGTTCTGCAACTCACGGCCAGCGACGGCGCACTCTCGTCAAGCGCCACGATGCAACTCACGGTGCTCGACGGCCCGCCGTCTTTGGGTTCTATCCCCGACCGCACGATTCCCGCCGGGTCGAAATACTCCATGCGGCTCACCGCGAACGACCCGAACGCGAACGACACCCTGAGCTACTTCCTTGATGCCGCACCGGCGGGCGCGACGTTCGAGCCGAACCCGGTCATCGTCTGGACGCCCACGTCGGCGCAAGTCGGCGTCAACGACTTCAACGTGCGTGTCGTCGACGCCGCGGGCCACAGCGACAGCAAGACCTTCCACATCACGGTCACGTCAGCGAACCACCCGCCGCAGCTCGCCGACCAGCCGGACGAGCGCGTGCCTTCGGGCGGACAGTTCGCGCGCACGCTCAGCGCGACCGACCCCGACGGCGACGCGGTCACGCTCGGCCTCGTCTCCGGCCCCGCCGGACTCGCGCTCACGGGGAATCAACTCTCCTGGAATCCCGTCACGTCGACGCCGGGCGTCTATCCCGTCATGGTTCAAGCCGCCGACGGCGCGGGTCTCATAGACGGCAAGCGATTCGACCTCACGGTCTTCGCCGCGTCGGCCCCGGCTGTGAGGGACGACTCTTACGAAACGAGCCTCGGTCAGACTCTGTCGGTGCCGGCCTCTGGCGTGCTCGCCAACGACGCCGACCCGAACGGCGGCGCGTTGACCGCGGCGAAGCTCTCGAACCCGGACAAAGGCACGGTGTCGAGCTTCAACGCGGACGGGAGTTTCACATACGTCGCGCCGCCGTCGCCTCCGGGGCCGGCGCTCGACGTGACGCGCGCCATCGCCATCGAAGGCGGGAGCCATTCCGGGGTGTCGCCGCTCATCGTCGCGGACGTTGACGGCGACGGAAAGCCTGACGTTATCACGAACGAGTACAACGGCCCTGACAAAGACCTGCACGTCTACCGCGGCGACACCGGCGAGCTGCTCTTCCATTTCGACGTGCTCCCGCCGGCTCAAGTCGGCGGCCAGCTCTGCTCCGGTTTCGGCGGCGGGTACCAGACCTTCGCCGCCGCCGACATAGACGACGACGGCCAGGTCGAAATCGTTCTGGGCACCAACTGCACGGGCTTCCCCGGCGACCCCTACGGCTACACGCGCCTCGTGGCGGTCGCCTACGACGCGTCACAGCCGGAACACTTCCGCGTGAAGTGGCTGTCGGCGCCGCTTGTCAACAGCACGGCTGGTACGAGAGCACCTTCGGAGAGCAGCTTCTCCGTAGCGCGCTTCAGTCCGAACGAGAAGCCCGTCGTGCTATTCGGTAGTAGCGTCATCGGCAATCAGTTCTGCACACAGATTCTCAGCACTTCGACCGACAGCGCGTGCCGGGGCGTCTGGGCCTTGAACGGCGCCGACGGTTCGCTTAACCGCGTGTACTACTCTGCGCCCGCGAACCAGTCGAACATCAGCCAGTCTTACAACCAGGGCAAGGGAGTCGCGCGAGGCAGCTTCATGGGGCCGGTCGTGGCCGACGTGGACAACGACGGCTCGCCGGAAATTCTCTACGAAGGGACGCTGTGGAATGCTGACGGCACCGTGAAGCGCCAGTTCGACGGCGGGCCGAACACGGCGACGCAGTCGTCGGCGGTCGTTGACCTCGACGGCGACGCGCAGATGGAGATCGTCACGCTCGACGACGCCTCCGCCAACGGCACCGACGTAGGCTTACTGCAAGCGTGGAAGCCCGGCGGCCAGCTCCTCTGGCGTGTGCCGGTGCCGCGCTCGACCGTCGTGACGAAGCTGAGCGTCGCCGACGTTGACCGCGACGGAAGGCCCGACATCATCTTCGGCATCTTCAACACGCTCTGGGTGGTTGACCAGTCGGGCCACATCAAGTGGCTGCGCAACCTGAGCGGCGCGACCGACGCCTTCAGCTTCCAGTTCGCACAGGGACAAGGCACTGGCGTGACCTTCCCCGTCTACGACCTGAACGGCGACGGCACGCCTGAGATCGTCGTGCAATACGGCAACAATACGCTCCGCTTCCTGCGCGGCGACACCGGCGAAGACGAGACCTCCTGGACTTACACGGGGTCACCCGTGTGGAGCACCGCCGGCGGCATGTACGCGCCCGTCGTAGCCGACGTTGACGGCAGCGGACACGCGAGCGTGCTGTTCCAGCACAACCCCGAAGGCTTCTGCGGCTGCGAGACGCTCGTCCAGGTCTTGCGCGGCGACGCCGTGCAGTGGCAGCCCGCGCCGACGCACTACAACCAGGAGGCGTACTGGGAGTCGAACTTCAACGCGGACGGCACGGTGCCGACCACATACACGCGGCAGACCGCCAACCTGCGCACGAACGTCTTCGGCCAGCAGCCGCAGGCTCCATACGCGCCGGGCTTCGTCCCCGCCGCCGACACGTCTTTCAACTACTCCGCGACGAACGCCGCGGGGCTGTCGAGCGCAGGCAAAGTGAACATTCACATCACGCCGCAGAATCGCGCGCCGAAGTTCACGTCGAAGCCGCCGACGGCCTACGTGCAGTTCAACAACGTGGACTACCAGGCGCACGCCGTTGACCCCGACCTCGGCGACACCGTCACTTACGCGCTCGCCTTCTCTTACGGGAATAACGCGGCGGCCTCGGTTGACCCGAACACGGGCCTCGTGCATCTGAGCCAGCTCAACGTCGGCGACCAGAGTTTCATCGTCAGCGCGACAGACAACCACGGCGCGGTGAGTTACCAGCCCTTCATCCTTCACCAGTCGGCGGGCTTTGCGAGTGTTCCCAACCTCGCCGGCATGACGCAGGCCGACGCGGCTTCGTCGCTCTCTTCCGCGCTCCTTTCGGTCGGCAACATCACTCAGCAAAACGCGAACGCCCCGGCGGGCACAGTCCTCGGTCAGTCGCCGACGGCGGGAACGACCCTTCCGCAGGGCGAGTCGGTTGACCTGACGGTGTCGCTCGGCCCCGCGCCCGTCGCCGTGCCGAACGTCGTCGGCAACGCCAGGACTGTGGCGCTGACGACGCTCTCGGTCAGCGGCTTTACCGTGACGACGACGCAGGTCTTCTCCGACACCATCCCCGCGGGCACGGTCATCTCGCAAGCGCCGACGCCGGGCACGTTCGTCTCGCCCGCGCCCGCGAATCCTGTTTCGCTGACCGTCTCGGCAGGCACGGGACTGAGCATCGCGCTCAACCGCTCCGTGACGACCGCCGACCAGCCGATCACGTTGACGCCCTCGGCCTCCGACGTGAACGGCAACCCCGTCGCGGTTCCGGCGCTCACCTATGTCATCACCCCGAACCCCGCGCCGTTCATGGGGGCGCTGCCGAACGTGTCCGGCACGACGATCACGCCCGGCCCGGACACCGTCGGCTCGTTCACCATCACGGCGACGGACGCCGCAAGCTCCCGCAGCGTCAGCGCGGACTTCGCCGTGACCCCGCCGCGTGTGGCCGGTACGGTCACCAACGGCGAGAGCTTCGCGCACATGTCCGATGTGTTGGAGGAAATCCACGCGCTCAGGCCGCAGCTCAAGGCCGCGCTCGCCGCGAACGACACGGCGCAGATGACGGCCCTCCTCCAGCAGTTGGTCACACTGTGGCGGACGGTTGATCTGGATGACCTGAGAATCTCGCAGCCGCTCGTCACGCCCGACAAGTTCGCGCCCACCATAGACATGATGGCCGGCGCGGGATTCAGCGCAACGCCCGACGACGTGGTCTCGCATCAGGTTTTGAAAGACAGCATCGAAGACCTTACGGCCTGGACGAGCGGCCTGAAGACGAACGGCGTCACGGTCGCGCAGCTTAACGCGCTGGCCGATCAGTTCTCGACGCGTGCCGCGCGCCTGAATGGGCTTGCCATCAGTCCCTACGGCGGGATCAACAATACGTCGCAGTACACGCGGCTGATGACGCGCTCGATCCCGGACTTCTACGAGGCGCTGACGAACGAGCTGGCGCAGCTCACGGGGATGCCGACGCGTGCGCCTTCGTTCCCGATGCTGGCGAGCGGCACGGGCAAGGACGTTAAGCCGTCGAAGGGGGCGCTCTCGAACCGCTCCCTCGTCGCGGGCCGAACGAAACGTCGCCGGGGCGCGACGGGCCGGGAGGTTCGTTTCATAAGTGCCGCCTATCGCCGCGAACCAGCTCAGGAGACGCTGGTCGGTCTCAGCGTCGCGACGGCCACGCAGATGATTGTAGACAAGGTGACGGACGAGGCCGCGAAGTTCTATAACCCCAAGAAGGTCGCCATTGACATTGCCGGAAAGTGCGCCTGGACTGCCTCGGTTGTGGTCATCTCCAACCTGCTGCGCAACACCCTGCACGGGACGGAGGTTGCCGGCGTCGTCGCCGGGTCGTCGCTTTCGTTCCGGGAGTTCAAGTCGTCGCCGAGCTGGATCGAGACCACGGGGGACGACGACCCGAGCGTGAACATCGTCATGGTCATCGGCCCCGACCTCATCAGCAGCACGGCGGATCAAGTCCAGAAGCTGAAGGATGGCGTCAACGAGAACGTCGCCGAACCGCTCAGTAACCCGAAGCGCTACAAGAACGCCGACCAGTTAAAGAACGACCTGTCGAATATGTTGAACTACTTCAAGCAGGCGAAGTCCGACCTCAACAACTTCGTCGCGCAGCAGTCGAAGCTCGTTTACCAGACGCCCGACGACGTGCTGAACGGGTGTGTGTTCTCCAGCGACCCGGCGTGCCGTCAGTTGGTCTACAGCGACGGCTTCCTGCCCGTGTACACCTTGCCGCCTGCGGGACAGTCTCTGGGCGGCTTCCCGTTGCCCATCGTCGTCGTCGTTTACAACGCCGCGACGACGCGGATGTCCTTCGGGACGCCCATCTTCCTGCCGTGCGCGTACACGGACAACTCGCACACGTTGGTCAAGTGTCCGAACAACGCCGAGTTCGCGCCCTGACCTTTCGCTTGCGCCCGGTTAGCCAACTCCGAGGCTCGGAACTCCGCCCAGGACTTCGGCCCCGAGGATGAAAGCCGTAAGCCCCTGTAACGGGGGCTTACGGCTTTAAAGCTTAGGCCGGCGAGAACTCAAGAGTTGAGTCGCCTTTGAGCTTGAGCCGAATTGCTTCCAATTCGGGCTGAAGCTTAACTTTTAATGGGTCTTAACGCGTTAAGTCGCCGAAACGGCGGCTTGCTGTGTTAAAATCCCCGTAAAGTCGAGCCATATCCGGAGGCGGCTCAAGATGAATCGCAAATCACAGACCCCAATCAAGCCGCCAATGAAACCGGCGGCCACGCCGGCGCAACGGCCCGTCGCGCCTCCGGTCTACCGCCCGGAGCGGAAAGGAATCGCGCAGCCTAAAACGGCGGCGGC
>JALZHC010000713.1 GCA_030914105.1 Acidobacteriota bacterium | reverse complement strand
ACTCTGACCTCCGACCTCTGACCTCTTTCCCCGCTTGCCCTCGCGCCGCGCAATCGTTAATACTTGCGCCACCGAGACAGGCCGCCCCCAACATGGAAGTCTTCCCGCGCGGCCCGTCCGTACTCGTTTTCTGAGGAGAGTTAAAGATGGCTGACCTTGAGATCGTTTTGGGTGAGGATGGCGGCGACAAGATTCGCTGCCGCTACTGCGGGCAGTTGAACCAGACGCGAGCGGACGGCGGGCAGGCCGTGTGTGGCCGCTGCCGCCTGCCTCTGTCGGACGAGCCGCACAAGAAGTTCGCAGACCTCGACAAGCACGCTTACGTCCACCCGCTCGACAGCCGCGCGCTCGCCGCGTTGAAGACGATTCCGGGCATTGACACGGCGCTCAAAAAACTGCTCGAAGTCACGGGCGAGTCGGCCATCCGCGTCATCTTCACGGCCAGCGCCGTGAAGGTCACGCCGAAGCAGTGTCCCGACCTCTACGCAAAACTTCAGGTCGCCTGCACCACACTCGGCGTGGACATGCCGGAGCTTTTCGTCCAGCAGAACCCGACGGTCAACGCCTTCACGGGCGGCGTCAAGAACCCCGTCATCGTGCTCCACTCGCAACTCATCGAGCGCCTCAACGATGAGGAGGTGCTCGCCGTCATCGCGCACGAGGTCGGCCACATACACGCCGAGCACGTGCTCTACATCACGGCGGCTCATCTGCTCGAAGCGCTCGCCAACGTCGCCATCGCCGCCGCGCCGATTGCGAGCCTCGTCGCGCAGCTTCTTTGGGGCACGATGCGCGCGGCCCTGCTCGCGTGGGCGCGTCGCGCAGAGCTTTCGTGCGACCGCGCCGCGCTGCTCGTCACGCAGAACCCGGATGTGATCGGGCGGACGATGATGAAGCTGTGCGGCGGAACCTACGCGTCGCGGGTTGACTACGAGCAGTTCCTCGAACAGGCGCGCGACTTCCAGCAGAACTACGACGCCAAGGCGCTCGACCGCTTCTGGGCCGACATCATCAACGCCGGCCTGACGCACCCCTTCCCCGTCTGGCGCGTCTCTGAGATTTTGAGCTGGGTCGAGAGCGGCGAATACGGTCGTCTCATCAACGGCGAGGCCGAAAGCGCCGCCGCATAAAGACAGGAGAGGTTTACGGAGTATGATAACCATCTCATTTCCTGACCGCGAGACGGAGAAACGGGCCTTGGCCTTCCTGCTCGGACGCTTTTCAGGCCGTGTGCTCAAGTCGGGCGAGCATCTGGTTCCTGAAGCAGCCCTCGAAGCGCTCGCCGACCAGAACATCCCATTCACGGTGAAAGGCAAGACGACTTATGAGCAGCAGTTGGCGGCGGTTCGAGGTCTTACTCCCCCTCCAGTTCAATGACGGGCGGGAGGTACCTTCTGAATGGCTGGCAGAAGCAGTGCTCGAAGTCGTAGACCACTTCGGAGCGGCAAGCTATGAAACTCAAAAAGTTGAAGGACATTGGCGTCAAGGTGGAGTGCTTTACCGTGATGATCTGATCAAAATTGTAGTTGACGTGCCGAACTCGGCGAAGAATCGTCAGTGGATGAAGCGATTTAAAGCCCGATGGAAAAGGCGTCTTGAACAGTTTGATCTGTGGGTGGTTAGCTATCGCATTGAGGTCGAGTAAAGATAATCCGCCGTGTCTCTGAGATTTTGAGCTGGGTCGAGAGCGGCGAATACGGTCGTCTCATCAACGGCGAGGCCGAAAGCGCCGCCGCCTGACTTGATTTTCCCTGCGAGGTGAAGATGAAGAGAGTCATTCCCTGCGCCCTGCTGTCGCTGCTCCTGCTTTCCGCCGCCGGCGCGAAGGCGCAGAAGCAGAAGCAGGCCGAGCCGTGCCCCGGCGCACAGACGCAGTACGAGATGGACGAGTGCGCGCATAAAGAGTTCGTCGCCGCCGACGCCGAGCTGAACCGCGTCTACAGCCAGCTCGCCGCGAAGCTCGACGACGCGGAGCAGCGCGCGCAGTTGAAGACCGCCGAACTCGCGTGGATTAAGTTCCGCGACGAGAACTGCACGTTCGAGGGGCTGTTCTACAAAGGCGGCACGATGCGCCCCATGATCGAGTCCTTCTGCAAGGCGGACGTGACGCGCAAGCGCACGGCACAGCTCAGAGAACAGCTCAAGACTTACGACCAGTGACGGCTGGGCCGGCGCAATTTCAGCCGCTGTTTAAGCAAATCAAAGTCGAGGCGGAACTGACCAATGCTGCTCGAAAACAAGTTCGGCATCATCTTCGGCGTGGCGAACAAGCGCTCGATTGCGTGGGCGACGGCGCGGGCCTGCATGGACGCGGGCGCGCGGCTCGCCTTCACATACCAGAACGAGCGTCTGCAGGAGAACGTCGAGGGCCTGACCGCGGGGACTGACTCGCCGCTCCTCCAGTGCGACGTGACGAAGCCCGAAGAGGTCGAGTCGACCTTCGCCGCCGTGCGCGAGCGGTTCGGGCGTTTAGACTTCCTCGTCCACTCGCTCGCGTTCGCGCCGCGCGAGGCGCTCGAAGGCGAGTTCGTTGCCACCACGCGCGAGGCTTTCCTGACGGCTCTCGACATCTCTGCCTACTCGCTCGCGGAGCTTGCGCGCGCCGCCGCGCCTTTGATGACGGAGGGCGGGAGCATCGTCTCGATGACTTATTACGGCGCGGAGAAGGTCGTGCGCAACTACAACGTCATGGGTGTGGCGAAGGCCGCGCTCGAAGCCTCGACGCGCTACCTCGCCGCAGACCTCGGCGCGCGCAACATACGGGTCAACGCCGTCAGCGCCGGCCCCATCAACACGCTCGCCGCGCGCGGCATCGGCAACCTCAGCGTGATGCTCAAACACCACGCCGAGCGCGCGCCGCTCAGGCGCAACGTCGAGGCGCGCGAGGTCGGCAACGCCGCACTCTTCCTCCTCAGCCCCCTCTCCTCCGGCATCACCGGCGAAGTCCTCCACGTGGACTGCGGCTACAACATCATGGCCTTTTAAAGTCTGGAGT
>JALZHC010000148.1 GCA_030914105.1 Acidobacteriota bacterium | reverse complement strand
GCGGACGGGGTGAGTGTGATCTCGACGCGGCGGTTGCGCAGGCGGCCGGCAGGCGTCGTGTTAGCCGCGACAGGGTTGGAGGCACCCATGCCGTTGGCCTGTATGCGCGCGCCGTCAACGCCCGCGGAGACGAGGCGGCCCGCGAGCGCCTCGGCCCTGTCCTGCGTCAGCTTCTGCAAGGCCGCTTCGTCGCCGCGCGCATCTGCGTAAGCCTCGATGCGGACGCGCAAGTCCGGGTTGTTGGCGAGCAGAGCCGCGAGCGGGTCAATGGTCGTCGCGGCGGCCTTCGGCGTCAGCTCCGCCGCGCGCGGGTTCGACCAGAGCGCGTCGGAGAGGATGAGGACGAGACCCTGCGGGGTCTCTTTAACCGTGCCGAAGCGCGCGAGCGAGGATTTGAGATTTTGCAGAGCCTCGCGCGCCTGCGCGGCCTTGCGCTCGGCGTCGGCGCGCGCCTGCTCCGCCGCCTGCTCGCCCTCCATGCGCGCGAGTTTGAGCTTGGCGGCGTCGCCTTCGGAGCGGACTGTCTGCAGCTCGTCGCGCAGGCGCGTGTTCTCTGCGCGCAGCTCTCGGAGCTGCTGGTTGGCGCTGGCCGCGTCGCGCTCGGCCAGCTCGCGCGCCGACTCTTCGCGGCTCAGGCGGTCGCGCAAGTCCTGAATCTTCTTCGAGGCTTCGGCGGCGTTCTCTTCGGCCTCGCGCACGGCGCTATCGCGCGAGGCGATCTCCTCGCGCCGCTTGCGCGCGGCGGCGTGAATCTCGGCGTCCTCCTCCGCCTTCGCGCCGAGGCCGATGGCGCGGCGCGCGATCACGTCAACCTCCGCTTCCGTCTGGTTCAGACGCCAGGCGTTCTCCGCCTGGTCGAGCTGCGCCTGCGCCTCCTGCAACTCCTGCGGCGCGTCGCGCTCGGCTCCGGCGTAGCGCGCGAGGTTGACGGCCTGTCGCGCGCCAAGGAGAGATGTGGGCGTGCGCACGAGGTCGCGGTCGGCGAGGTCTGGGACGCGCGGGTCGCGGAAGTAGTCGGATGAGTTGCCGATGTATGTGACCGGCACGGTCGCCACTTGCGCTTCGCCCGGCTCGCGCGGCGGGAGGTTTTCGAGGACGACCATGCGGCTCGGCGCGCGCACGAGGTAGTGCGGCTCGGCGGTGACGATGAGCGCGAAGGTTTCGAGCGGCGTGGTCACGTCAATCTTGGAGTTGACGAACATGCTGCCGCCGCGCTTGATCTCGCCGAGGTTGTCGGCGCGGCCTTCGGGCGAGATGGCCCAGAGCACATAGGTCGTGTAGACGCTGCCCAGCTCGTAGGCGCGCGGCAGGTTCTCGACCTCAAGCTCGACTCTCGTGTTGCGACGACCCGTGCGCTTCACCTTCGCCTCGCCCTTCAGGCGCGGCAGGCGCGTCGTGCCGCGGAACTTCAGGCTGACGGGCTGCTCCAGAGGGTATGTGACCGCGACCGTCTCGCGCTTGATGTCGCTCTGCGCGAGCGCGAGCGCCGGGAGAGCCGCGAGCGCGAAAGCCAGTGCCGCCGTCACGCGGAAAGTGGAGCCATTGAATCTCATAAAGCCTACTCCTTCTCTTCGGGTGAAGTGGGCGCGCTTCTCATTGGTAGCCGTACTCCGCGCGCAAGATGTCAATTGATTGATGCGCGCCCCGCGCCAAACTGTTGCCGGGTTACGAAACCGAAACCTTCGTGCCCTTCGTGAAGCCCTTGCTGACCTCCGTAGTTGAGTTCGGGTTTCTCTAACCGCAGAGGACGCGGAGGTTTCACAGGGGTCACAAAGGTTTTCGGCCTATCTCTTCCCCGCGCGGCGATCCTGAAGGAGCTGCGCGAGCGCGGTGGAGACGGACGAAAGGAGGAGGATGTGCATGTATCCTCCCTTGCCGAGCACGAACGCGCAGACGAGCCACGCAACGAAGAGCGCGGCGGCGGCAATATAGACTCCCAAGCTGCTATCCTCGCCCCTACTTCGACGCGGCCTTGTTCGCGCCCTTCGGCAGCTCGACGGCGCGCAGGCCCACGCCCGCCGGGTCGCCGCCGACCAGCATCATCCCGCCGCCCGGCGAAGGCGTGACAACCAGAGAGCGCAGCGCAGCGCCCTCCTTCTGAACGGCGCTTTGCTTGCCGCCCTCTTCGATCTTCATCACGAGCGAGCCGTCGCGCCCGGAGAACGCGAGCGCGAAATCTTTGCCGCCGGGGACGATCACGTCGAGCACGCCGTCCGCGTTCACGTCGGCGAAGGCGGCGGAGGCGGCGTCGGTCGCGCCCTCGGTTGACCAGCGGACGTTTCCGTCCGTCGTGTTGACGAGCGCGACGCGTCCGCGCTTCGTCACCATCACGATCTCCGGCGCGCCGTCGCCGTCAACGTCCGCGACGGCCAGAGTGCCGCGCACCGAATCGTCCTCGGCCTTGATGACGCCGAGCGTCTTCAAGTCTGGGACGTTGAAAGCCCACAGACCGTTATCCGTCCCGACGGCGATGAAGCTCATCGCGCCGCGCGTGACGACGACCGGCGCGGTCGTCACCTCGCCTTCAACCTTCCCCTCGCTAACGAGATTGCCGTCCGCGCCGCGAAACTCCACGCGCCCCTTCTTCATACCGAGGAGGACGCCGCGCGCGCTGCCGGCGGCGAGCGGATAAGGCGCGCCCACGGCGTCGCCGTCGAGTTTCTGTTCGGCCAGCCTTCGGCCCGAGCTGCCGTTGAGCACATAGAGCCTCGAAGGGTCTGCTGTGATGATGACGACCTCGGTGCTGCCGTCGCCATCAATGTCGGCGGCGACGCCGCCCGTGATGCGCCCTTCGAGACTCGCGCGCCAGTCCTCGCGCCCGGTCTCGCCGCGCAGCGCGCGCACGCCGCCTTGCGTCGCCACGACAACGTCGGTCGCCTTCTGCGCCGTCGTCACGACGAGCGGCGCGAGCGAATTCTCCCTGCCCGCGGGCGGCGTGCCGGGCGGCATGGCCGCGGTGCTGAAACGCGCAGTCCAGAGCGAGATGCCGCTCGCGCCGTCGACGGCGAAGACTCGACCGTCCGCGCCGACGCCGACGAAGTCGAAGACCTGGCCCGTGCGCAGCGGCGCGGGGACGAGGCGCACGACCTCGCCCGTGGCCGTGCGCCAGCCCGCCGTGTCCGCGGGCAGGACGACGCTCGAAGGCTCGACGCGT
Source organism: Acidobacteriota bacterium (assembly GCA_030914105.1). Classification (GTDB taxonomy): domain Bacteria; phylum Acidobacteriota; class Blastocatellia; order Pyrinomonadales; family Pyrinomonadaceae; genus QHXN01. The sequence continues at coordinate 4,368 of JALZHC010000148.1, read as the reverse complement.
TCGCCCGTCTCCGTCAACGTCACGCGCTCAGGGCGCGAATAGGCCGCGCTCGTCTCGGCGGCGGCGGCGGCGACGCGCCAGAAGTAGTTGCCCGGCGGCAGACCCTTCACGACGTACTGCCGCCCCTGGACGGCCTGGTCGAAGACGATGTCTGTGAAAGCCTCGTCGGTCGCGAGCTGGAGCCTGTAGCGCTCGACGCCGGGACGGCCCTGCCAGCGTATGAGTATCGAGGGGCCTAACTCGCGCGCCTGCGCCGCGGGCGCGACCTGACGCGGCTGCGTCTGCGGCGTCGAGTTCGGCTTCGCCGCGCCGGTTTGCGGCTTCGCGGCGGCGGGCTTCTTCTGCGCGGCTGCTTTCTTCTGCGCGTCAGACTGTTTCTGCGCTGCCTGCGTCTTCGTGGCCGCGGGCTTCTGCGCGCGCGTCGGGGGGGCGTTGAGAGAGACGAAGAGGGCGAGCAGGCACGCGGCGCAGGTGCGCGAGTGTTGGGGTTTGGAAGTCATGGGGCCTCGTTCAGTTTGTAGCCGACGCCGCGCACGGTCAGAACGTAGCGCGGGTTCTTCGGGTCTGACTCGATCTTGCGGCGCAGGCGGTTGATGTGCGGGTCAACGTTGCGTTGGTAGCCTTCGTATTCAGTGCTCCAGACCTCGTCGAGCAGGTCGTTGCGCGACCAGGCGCGGCCCGGCTCGCTCGCCAAGCGTTCGAGGATGTGGAATTCGAGCGGCGTCAGGTCAACCCGGCTCCCTGCCACCGAGACCTCATGACGCCGCTTGTCAATGACGAGGTCGCCGATCTCAAGGCGGTCGCGCTTTTCGTCCTCCGCCTTCGACCACTTGCCCGCGCGCCGAAGCAGCGCCTCGACTCTCACCTCAAGCTCGCGCGGGCTGAAGGGCTTGGCGAGGTAGTCGTCCGCGCCGGCCTGGAAGCCCGCGACCTTGTCGTCCACTTCGTCGTGCGCCGTCAGGAACATCGCGGGCGTCTCGACGCCGCGGTCGCGGACGCGTTTCAGGAGTTCGAGTCCGGACATGCCGTGCATGGTCACGTCGAAGATGAAGCAGTCGAAGCGGCCCGAAACGGCATCGTCGAGCGCGTCCTCGGCGCTCTCCCTCTCCTCGACCTCGTAGCCGAGCCGCCTGAAGTATTCCGCGAGCAGCACGCGCATGCTCAGGTCGTCGTCAACGATCAGAATCCGAAGGCTCACACCTGTCACCTAGAGAGTTGTCGGGGGTAGAAACTCCGTCTGGCAGAACGGCCCGCGCCGCAGATTATAACGCAAGCGGCCCGAAGTTGCGCGCCCCGTCGGAAGCCTTGACGCCTTAATCTCTTGCTCCGTATAGTCTTGCTTTAACGGCGGCGGCGCGAACGACCCTCTCAGACCCGGCTGGCGGCGAAGAGTTTTGACGACTGGCGATGCGCGACCTACGGCGACTCCTTTTCTATCTCAGACCGCACTGGGGTAAGTTCGCCCTGGCGACCTTCGCGATGCTCGCCGTCGGACTCCTCCAGAGTGCCATCGGCGCGCTCATCGTCCCCATCTTCGACCAGGCGCTCCGACAGAGCGGCAGCGCACAGCGCACGCCCACACTCTTCGGCCTCCAACACTACATCCCCGACTCCGGCTTCGCGGCCTGGCGAACCATCGCGCTCCTGCTCATCTTCTTCACCGTCGTCAAGGGCGTCGCCGAATATTTCTCGACTTACCTGATGGCGCGCGTCGGCCAGGAGTCGGTCGCCAAGCTGCGTGAGGACATGTACGCGCACCTGCACTCGCAGTCGGCAGACTTCTTCGAGCGGCACCGAACCAACTATCTCGTCTCGCGCCTCGTCGGCTCGGCGGCGGCGATTGAAACCGCGGTCTCGAACACCCTTCGCGACATGCTGCGCGAGGGCTTCACGCTCGTCTGCTTCCTCGTCGCATCCTTCTACTATTCCTGGCGTCTGACGCTCGGCGCGCTCATCATCGCGCCCTTCGTCGGCGTGCTGACGGCGCGCTTCGGTCGCTCGCTCCGAAACCTCGCGCGCGAATCATACGAGGGCAACCAGCAGCTCGTGGACACGGCGCAAGAGGCGCTCGCCAACCACACCATCGTCAAAGCCTACGCGGCCGAAGGGCGCGAGCAGGGACGCTTCGCGCGCGTCGCGCGACAGATCATGCGCGCCAACCTGCGGACGGCGAAGATTAACGGCATCGCGCCGAACACGATTGAGCTGATCGGCGTGCTCGCCGTCGCCACCCTGCTCTTCTTCGCGCAGCGCGAGATCATGTCGGGCCGCATGAACGCGGCGCTCTTCGTCACCTTCCTCTTCTTCCTCTTCTCCAGCTATGACCCGATGCGCAAGCTCTCGCGCCTGCACAACGGCATGGAGCAGGCGCTCGCCGCCGCGCGCCACGTCTGGGAGGTGATGGACGAGCACGCCGAGATGCCGGAGAAGAAGGACGCCGTCACGCTTCAGCCCCTGCGCGAAGCAATCGAGCTGCGCGAGGTCTTCTTCCGCTACGGCAACGAGGAGCGGCGCGTCTTGCGCGGCGTCACGCTTCGCATCCCGGCCGGCCAGATGGTCGCTTTGGTCGGCGAGTCCGGCGGCGGCAAGTCAACCCTTACCAAGTTGATTCCGCGCTTCCACGACCCCGTAGACGGAGCCGTTCTCTGGGACGGCGTTGACCTGCGCGACGCGCGCCTCCACTCTCTGCGACGCAACATCGCGCTCGTCACGCAGGAGACCGTGCTCTTCAACGATACCGTCCGCTATAACATCGCCTATAGCCGCCCCGACGCGACCCAGGCCGATGTCGAGCGCGCCGCGCGCGCCGCACACGCGCACGAGTTCATCGAGGAGCTGCCCGCCGGCTACGACACAATCGTCGGCGAGCGCGGCATCTTCCTTTCGGGCGGCCAGCGCCAGCGCCTCGCCATTGCCCGCGCGGTGCTCGCAGACGCTACCGTGCTCGTCTTAGACGAAGCCACTTCGGCGCTCGACGCCGAGTCCGAGCGGCTCGTGCAGAAGGCGCTCGCCAACTTGACGACCGGGCGCACGACCATCGTCATCGCCCACCGCCTCTCGACCGTCCGCCGCGCAGACCTCATCGTCGTCATCGAGCGCGGGCGCATCGTCGAGAGCGGCAGACACGCCGAGCTGCTCGCCCTGGGCGGCGCATACCGGAGGCTTTATGAGTTGCAATTCGCCGACGAAGAGGAGGAGGAGATGCTCGTGAATCGTCAATCGTAAATCGTGAATAGTCCCCGACCTTCCCCGCAGGCCTGACTTGAAAACCTGTCCGGCGCGCCACGCAAACACGATTTACGATTTACGATTTACGATTTACGACGATATGAAATCAATGACCGGATTCGGTCGGGGCACGGCGCGGGGCGACGGCTACAGCGTCGCCGTTGACCTCAAGACCGTCAACAATCGCTTCCTCGACATACACCTGCGCGCGGGCGCGGAGCTTTCCGCCGCCGAGCCGATTGTGCGCAAGAGCGTCGGCGCGCGCCTGTCGCGCGGGCGCGTGGACGTGAACGTCACGGTCGAGCGCACGAGCGAGGTCAGCTACGAGCTGAACCGCCCGCTCATCGCCGGCTTCATACAGGCGATGCGCGAGATGCAGAAAGAGTTCGGGCTTTCGGGCGAGCCGGACATCAACGTGCTCGCGCGTCTGCCCGGCGCGATGCAGGCCGCGAGGGGCGGCGTCTCGGACGAGATGCTCGCGGGCGTCGAGCGCGCGCTCGCCGAGGCTCTCGACGAGCTTGAGGCGATGCGCGAGCAAGAGGGCGCGGCGCTCTCCGCGGAGATGTCGGCGCGCCTAGACGAGATCGAGCGCCACCTGCCCGTCATCGAGTCGCTTTCGGGCGAGCAGGTCGAGAACTATCGCACACGCGTCTACAAACGCATCAGCGAGATGCTGGCGCGCGACGGGCTGGAGATCGTCGAACTCGACCAGGGCCGTCTCGCACAGGAGATCGCGTACCTCGCAGACCGCAGCGACATCTCGGAAGAGATCGCGCGGCTGCGCAGCCACGTCGCGCAGTTTCGCGCCGCCTTGAGTGAAGAGGGCGACACGGGCAAGCGGCTTGACTTCCTCCTGCAAGAGTTTAACCGCGAGGCGAACACGGTTCTGTCGAAGTCGACCGACCTCGCCATCAAGGAGTCGGCGCTCGCCATCAAGGCGGCGGTCGAAAAACTTCGCGAGCAGGTGCAGAACGTTGAGTGAAGAGCGCGCCGGCTCCGGCGCTCAAACGGAAAGGCGCTCAGGCGCTCCGACCGACGACGCGGCCAGTGGCTATCACGGCATCCTCTTCGTCATCAGCTCGCCTTCGGGCGGCGGCAAGGGCACGCTCATCCGCCGCCTGCTCGACGCCGTGCCCGGCG
>JALZHC010000147.1 GCA_030914105.1 Acidobacteriota bacterium | reverse complement strand
CACTCTGCACTTGTTTCCGTTGGGCGGCTTTAAATTTAGCACGAAGCGTTCGGGCGTGGGAAACTCGTTCGTCGGGCGGGCGGGGCTTCAGGCGCGGAGCGAGTCGTCAACCAAACTCTCGGCGGCTGAGGCGAGCCGGCGGACGAGCGCGGCGTCGTGCGTCTTGAGGGCCATGAAGGTGCGCTCTTCGAGGACGGGCACGTTGAAGCCCTCTTCGTCGAAGCCGACGAGCGCGACCGAGAGCGAGGGCGAGTCGGCGACGACGAACCACTCGCGCGCCAGTCGCGCTTCCGCTTCGAGGTGGATGGCGCGCAGGTTCGGGTGTCGCGGCGGGTGCCAGTCCGGCTCGCCGAAGACGTAGACGCGCTCGGAGAGGTCTGCGATCCTCATGTAGCGGTCAACGACCGGCTCCATGCGCGAGAGCCGCTCGAAGCCGACGTAGAGGCGGCCCCCACGGTGCGTCCGCAAAAGCACCGCGTTCTCGATGAGTAGGCTGAAGTATTCGAGGCAGGGGACGGGCGCGCGGAAGCGGAAGGTCTGCCGCTCGTCGAAGTCCCTCCGGGAGATGAGCGCGACCCTCCCTAAGTCTTCGACCTCTTCGCGGACGGACGCCAGCGCGTGGGCAAGCATCGAGAACTCTTTCATGGCAGGCAGACTCTCACAAGCTCCGGGGCGCGCAGCTTCCAAAGCTCCCTTGTAATCGCCGGAATCTTCGCCGTCGTCGCGAATGTTTAGTGAAACTGTCAAAGGTGAGGCTAGAGTCGGCAAATCAGCCGGTTTCATCGGGAACGAGGAAGCTTCGGCACATTTCAGAGAACGTCCGCGTCGCATCGCCTCGAAGGCGAAAGTCAGCGGCGCGCCCACCGCGCCGAGCCTTCACCTCTTAGTATTCAGACTCGGAAAGGGCATGCGACAGGTGTTGACACTCGACCTGCACACGCATATCTTTCTCTTCGATAATCGGCGAGCGCTTCAAGAGCCTCATGTCAGGTAAAATTCGCAGCGGCGGTGTCGGCCTTATCATTAATGTGCGGCCCCCGGTCGCCGCCCACCCGGAGTTGTTGTGAGAGAAAAACTGACTTGGCTACACATCTCGGACATCCATTTCCACCCAAAAACCGAGTGGCGTGACAGCATCGCCAGACAGGCACTGCTCACCCATCTCGGGGAAATCTTTCGGCGCGACGGCTCGCTGCGGCCCGAACTGATCTTCTGCACGGGCGACATCGCGTTCGGAGAAACCGGCGCGACACCGTTGGCCGACCAGTACAAGCAGGCCGAAACATTCTTCGACTCGCTGCTCGACGTCTGCGGGCGAGGCGGCGCGCCCCTGCCGAAGGAACGCCTGTTTGTCGTGCCGGGCAACCACGACGTCAACAGGAGCAGCATCAACTCATACGCGCAGGCCACTCTGACCAGATGGGCGGGGCGGCCTGGAGATCACGCCGCCGAGATTAATCAAGGCTTTGACGACCGCACAAAAGAGTTCAGGGACGTTATCAGGAGGTTGGATGAATACGCGCTGTTCGTTCAATCTTATCTGCCTCACCAGCACGACGCGGACGGGCGGCTTCGCTACGCCCGCGTCATTGACGTAGACGGCCTGAAGGTGGGCGTCGCCGGCTTCAATTCCGCTTGGTCTTGTTCCGGCCCTGAGGACGACCGCACCCTTTGGCTCGCCGCTGACTGGCAGTTTAACGCGGCGCTACACGAACTCAAGGACGCGGATGTACGCGTCGGCCTCATACATCATCCGACCGATTGGTTGAACGAGGCAGAACGCGGCATCGCGACGCGACGCGTCGCCGCCGACTTCCACTTCTGGCTGCACGGCCATGTCCACGACGCCTGGGTCGTGCCGGCCCAGAGTCACGTCACGATTGCCGCCGGGGCCGTGGGCGCGGAGGGCCGCGACGAGTTCGGCGTCAATCTGGTTCAACTCGACTTGGCTGAGTCAAACGGCGTAGTCCATCTTCACGCCTACTCGCCGAGAGACGGCGGCTGGACGATTGCGCCGGTCGCCGGACACGCGCCCGACGGGCGGTGGCCGTTCAGCTTGCCGTCCGGCCTGCACAGGCTTCCCCCGCCGCAGGCTTCCCCCGCCGCCGCGCCGCCTCCTCCCAAGCGAACCCCCGGTCTGTTTGGCCGCGAGGCCCTGATTAAGGACGCCACGGCTAAGCTGCAACGCCAGCCCTTTCTGCTCGTCTATGGTCTGAGGGGTAACGGCAAGAGCGCATTGATAGAGGCGCTGGGGCAAGCCGCCCCTCTGGCCGGCAAGGAGCCTGTGCGCCACGTCGTAACGTCGTCAACCACGCCCGATGATCTGTTCCGACAGTTCGCCACGCTACTCGGCGAGACCGCGGAGTTTCCGAAGCCGCCTTCGGGCGACGCCGGGGCGATTGCCGCGGAGTTGCGGCGGCGTTACCCGAATCCACGCCCGGCATGGGCTTGGATTGAATACGCACACCACTTGCTCGATGGCGAGGGTTTTCTCCAGCCGGCAGTTCGGAGCTTGCTGCTGGGTTTACGCGAAGCGCTCGGCATGCGGTGGCACTGGGTGCTTGAGTTTCGCGAGCGCCCGGCCCCGGAGGAGTTGCTCGGCGGCGCGGCCAGACTTGAGGTGCCGGGCCTCGATAAGAACAGTTTGGCCGACTGCCTGGCCCACGGCGCTCCGCCGGGCCAAGAGAAAGACTGGCGCTACAGCGGCGATAAGCTTAAGGGCATCTATCAGTGGCTGGGCGGCGGGCACGGCAAGCAGGCTCATCCCCTCGCCATCCAACTCCTGATCGAAGTCGCGCGCGGGCGAAACGAAACCCCGCTGGAAGCCTTAAACCGTCACCGCGGAGACTTCGAGCAGAAGATAGAGGAGAGGCTGCTCGGCGATCTGTACACGAACGTGCTGAGTGCCCACGAGCAGCGCATGATCCAGGCGCTGGCGCTCTACAGGTCGGCGATCCCACACGACCACGCGGATAAGCTGGAACGCTACCTGCATATTCCGGGCGCGTGGGATGGGCTTGACCGACGCTGCCTGCTCTCGACCGACGCGGGTCATCTGTTCTACTACCTGCACAGCTTCATCGCCGGCTGGCTGCGCACGCAGCTCGGCTACGCGGGCCACGGCGAGGACGCCGAGGCCGACCTCTCAGACATCACGGACGCCGCCGCCCGCCGGCAGGCCCGCGAGCTGCATTCGGCCATCGCCGCCTGCTGGCTCGACGACCTCGACGGCCAGCGCCGCATCACCAACGTCAACATCAGCCGGGCGCTCGAAGCCTTCCACCACCTCGTGGCCGCGGGCCAGGCCGGACGAGTACACCAGATCGCCGTTCAACTGCTCTCGGGGAATCTGGAATGGGCCTTCAAACGCATCGAGCGGCTTTACACAGCCTTACATGAATCGCGCGCGCCGATTCAACAACTGCGCGCCGCTTTGGAGTACGCCGAGATTCTGAAACCCGATAATCACATGGTGCTGCGATTCCTCGGCGAATGCTGGGTGAGAGAAGAAGGGCGGGCGAGTCCCAAGGCGCTCAGGTACTTTGAAAAGGCCTGCCGCATACGGCGCGACTTTCCGCCCTACTGGGCGAACCTCGGGCGGGCCTTACTGGCCCAGGGGAGAGAGGGCGCGACCGACTTCTTAAAGCGCCTTGAGGTGTTAGAACAAGATTGCCCCAAGGCTATTGATGATCACGTCCGATCAGTGCAGGCAGATTGTCTTGAGTTAATCGGACAGTCCGACCATGCCACGGCCCTACGCATGGAGAGGATTCACGCGGGCAGCCGCGATTCGGTGTTCTATGCTGACGAGGCGAAGGCACGGCTGGAGGCGGGCGACGCGCCGGGCGCGCTGGAGGTACTCGACTTGGCCGAGCGAAGCGGCTGCGGCGACGAGTACACGGCGGCGATTCGGGCCTCCGCCTTACAGCAGTCCGGCCACGCAAGCAAAGCCGCGGCCCTGCGCATGGAGAGGATTCACGCGGGCAGCCGCGACCCAGTGTTCTATGTTGACGAGGCGAAGGCGCGGCTGGAGGCGGGCGACTCGCGGGGCGCGCTCGAGATACTCGACCTGGCCGAGCAGCGTGGTTGTGCGAATGAGTACACGGCGGGGTTCCGTGCTAAGGTGTTACGAAGGCATGAGGCGGGTTGAGCAATAGCCTTCCAGGCACCAACTCATATTTCACGAAAATCAGATTTCGCGTCTGCTCCTGTCGTGCGTAGGGCTTCGAGCAGCTTCTCGTGGATGCGGTCGAAGCCGCCGTTGGACATGACGGCGACGACATCGCCCTCGCGAAGCTGCGGCGCGAGGTGCGCGACGATTGAGTCAGCGCCGTCGAGGCAGAAGGCGGGCCGCCCGCCCTCGTTGATGGCGCGGACGAGGGCGTCTGTGTCGAGGAGCTGTCCGTAGGCGCTGCCGCGCTCGCGCGCGAAGACCGTGGAGATGACGACGTGGTCTGCCGCGCGGAAAGCTTCGGCGTACTCGTCCTGAAAGACGGCGAGGCGCGAGGTGGCCGAGCGCGGCTCGAAGACGGCGACGAGCCGCCCGTCTTTGTACCTGCCGCGAAGCGCCGTCAGGGTCTCGCGCACGGCGGTCGGGTGGTGCGCGAAGTCGTCAATGACCGTCACGCCGCGCTCGCGCCCGCGCACCTGCATCCGCCGCTTGACGCTCTGAAAGGTCTTGAGCGCATCTGCGATCTCTTCGCGCGAGACACCCCAGGCTTCAGCCGCGACGACGACCGAAAGGCAGTTGCGCACGTTGAAGTCGCCGATGAGCGGCGTCTCGAACTCGCCCCACTCTTTGCCGTCACGAAAGACACGGAAGCGCGTCACATCGCCCGCTGCGTAATCAATATCGCGCGCCTGCCACTTCGCGTCCGGGCACGTGCCGAAGGTTTCGAGCCGCGTGTGCAGCTTGTCGCCCATCTCTTCGACGACCTCGCGCACGGCGGGGCTGTCCCAGCCGGCGACGAGCCGACCGTTCGAGGGGACGAGATTCATCAGGCGTCGGAAGGCGAGCTTGACCGAGTCGAGGTTCGGGTAGATGTCGGCGTGGTCGAACTCGATGTTGCCGACGATGGCGATTTCGGGGAGGTAGTGCATGAACTTCGGCCCCTTGTCGAAGTAGGCCGTGTCGTACTCGTCGCCCTCGATGATGAAGTAAGGGCTTTCGGTGACGCGGAAGCTCGTCCCGAAGTTCTGCACGACGCCGCCGACGAGGAACGACGGATTCAAACGCCCGCGCTCCAAAACCCATGTCGCGATGCTCGACGTCGTGGTCTTGCCGTGCGTGCCCGCGACGACGAGCGAGCGCCGCCCGCGTATGAACTCCTCCTTGACGACCTCGGCCTGCGAGCGGTAGACGAGCCGCCGGTTCAGAGTCTCCTCGACTTCCGGGTTTCCGCGCGACAAGGCGTTGCCGATGACGATGCAGTCGGGCGCGGGCTGCAAGTGCTCCGGCTTGTAGCCGAGCCTGACCGTGATGCCGAGCGACTTCAGCATCTCAGACATCGGCGGGTAGACGTTCTCGTCCGAGCCGGTCACACGATGCCCGCGCGCCTGGAGCATCCCCGCCAGGCTGGCCATCGCCGTCCCGCAGATTCCGATGAGGTGATAGTGCATAAGAAGTGTTAAGTGATAAGTGATGAGTGATGAGTGATAAGAGAAGCTCTTCGCTTTTAGCTGTTGGCTGTTAGCTTTTTTGTCTTAGCTAAGAGCCAACAGCTAACAGCTCCTCTTATTACTTATCACTCATCAGCTATTGGAATCGTAAAAGAAAAAGTTGAACCCTTGCCGACTTCGGACTGCACGCCGATCTTGCCGCCGTGGAGTTCGACGAGCTGGCGCGTGATGTAGAGTCCGAGGCCGGTGCCTTTCTCGCTGCGTGTGGCGCGCGAGCGTGCCTGCGCGTACTTGTCGAAGATGTCGTGCACGTCTTCGGGGGGGATGCCGACGCCTGTGTCGGAGACCGAGACCCGGACGAGCGTGCCCTCGCGCGCGGCGCTCAGGCGGACGCGCCCGCCCTTGGGCGTGAACTTCAGGGCGTTGGAGATGAGGTTGACGAGGACGCGGCGCAGCTTCGCGCGGTCGGCGCGTAGAGCGGGCAGGTCTTCGGGTATCTCCTCTTCGAGCGCGATCTCCTTCTCGGCGGCGAGCGGCTGCATCTGCTCGCGCAGCTCGTCAATCAGGCCGCGCAGGGAGATCGAGGCCGCGTCCAGGCGCATCGTGCCGGATTCAAGCTTGGAGGCATCGAGCAGGTCGTTGACGAGCTCGATGAGGTTCTGCGTGTTGCGCTCCATCATCGCCACCATGTTCTTCTGTTCGGGCGTGAGGTCGCCGAGGCGGCCCGAAGTGAAGAAGTTGATGACGCCGCTGATGACCGTCAGGGGCGAGCGCAGGTCGTGCGTGGTGAGCGCGAGGAACTCCTCCTTCATCGCAGAGAGCTCGCGCAGCTTGGCGTTGGCCTCGTTCAGCTCGCGGTTTGACTCTTCCAGACGACGGTTGACCTGCTCCAACTGCTCGCGCTTCTCCTCCAGCTCGCCCAAGACCTGAACGAGGTCGCGGTTCTGCCGCGAAAGCTCTTCGAGCGCCGAGTCGTCCTCGTCTGTGGCGAGGTATTCGCGCAGCTCTTCGGCGCGGGGGCGCACGTCTTCGGCCTCCTGGGAGGGGAGCCACTTGACGACCGAGACGCGTGTGCCCTCGCCCTCGCGCGACTCGATGTCGAACTCGTCCATCAAACGGCGCGTGCCGATGAGTCCGACGCCGAGGCCCGAAGGCGAGCGGTAGGTGCCGCGCGCAATCGCCCGCAGCTTCGACTCCTCGATGCCGGGGCCGTCGTCGCGCGCGGTGATCTGGAGGCCGGCCGACGCGTGGCCGCGCTGAGCCAGCGAGAGCGTAATGGCACCGGCGCGCGCGTACTCGTAGATGTTGCGCGTCAGCTCGGAGACGGCGGTCGTAATCTTGATCTGCGTCGTCGCGTCGAAGCCCATCTCGCGCGCGAGACGGCGGACGCGCTCGCGCACCTTCACGATGTCGGCCTCGCGCCGGACGTAGATGTCGCCGAGACGTGTCGAGGTGATGCCCTGCATGGTTCGTAAATCGTAAATAGTAAATCGTAAATAGTAAAACCCAGAAAAGCTGTCAGTCGTCAACCGCCGGTCGTGACCATCGGCCTCAAGCCTGGGAGCATAGCAGTCGGCCTCCGCTTTAACTATTCACGATTGACGATTCACGATTGACGGCCTTTCAACGGTAGACGAGGACTGTGGCGTCGTCGGATTTGCGGCTGAAGTCTCGGAGCAGGAGGCCGGCGAGCATCTGCGGGCTTTTGTTGAGCAGGCCCGGATAGGCGTTGATGTCCCAGGTCGTGCTCAGGCCGTCGCTGGCGAGGACGAGAGTTGTCCCTTCCGTCCAGCGGTGCGGCCAGACTCGCACCTGCGAAAGGCGCGCGCCGAGCGTGCCGTTCGAGGGTATGGGGCGCGCGGGTTCGGGCGAGCCGAGCACGCGCGTCTCGACGTTGCCGACG
>JALZHC010000712.1 GCA_030914105.1 Acidobacteriota bacterium | reverse complement strand
GGTTATAGCCGCGCATGTCCGGCGCGACGACGCGGAAGCGACCTGAAAGCGCCTTCAATTGATGCCGCCACGAATACCAGCATTCGGGGAAGCCGTGCAGCAGGACGACGAGGCGCTCGCCTTCGCCCGCTTCGGCGTAATGCAAACGAACATCGCCCACCTGCGCGAAGCCGTGGCGCACGGACGAGTCGAGATTTGTGAGAGCCTCACTCATGTTTCTCTTCGGCGATACCGAACTTATCTTGGTCTTCGGCGACGCCGAGCGCGCGCGCCTCCTCGTCGGCGACTTCGATCTCCATTCTCAAGAGCGCGGTCGAGAAGGTCTTGCCCTGCGCGTCGGTCATCAAAGAGAGCGTGCCGCCGCCGCCCAAGCTTTCGTGCAGAAGGAAGTTGAGCGCGCCGAGGTTCGGCAGCTCGAAGCGCTCGACCCTGCCTTTGCAGATGCCGCGGAAGTGTTCCTTCACGCGCCCCGCCGTCACCTCGCGCGCGAGCAAGGGGTAGAAGTCCGGGCGCAGCGCGATGAGGCCGACGTTGGCCGTGTCGCCCTTGTCGCCGGAGCGCGCGTGCGCGAGCTTGAGCAGTTTGATTCGCATCGCCTTTATCAAGCTCGCGTCAGACTTGTTCGCCGGTCGCCGCCCCGCGCTCGATGAACTCGTCCAGGTCTTGCGAGCCTCTGTAGCTCTCCTCGCCGCCGACGGCCACGGCGTCCTCGCCGAACATGAACCAGAGCCGGCGCAGGTCTTCGGGCGTCTGACCGGGCGCGCGCAAGTCTTCGACCGAACTCCTCACGCGGTTGCGCGCATATGCCTTCGCCGACTCGAAGTCCGGGAAGCCGCCGACCGTGCGCTCCTCGTCCTCGTCCATGTAGTGAGCCATGTCGATGATGAGCACGGAGTAGCTTTCGCTCAAGCCTCGACGCCTCCTTCTATAAACTGCGGCCCGGCGAGCGCGAGCCAGTGGAATCCTACCACGACGAGCGAGTGCGTGATCTTCCCTTCCGCGATGAGCGAGGGGATTTCTTCGAGCGGGGCGAGGCGGACGACTGTCTGCTCCGTGCCGCCGAACACAGGCTCGCCTTTGAACTCGACGCCGCGCGCGAGGAACGTGTGAATCCAGTTGTCCTGAATCGCCGGGTTGGGGCGCGTCCTTCCGAGGAAGTGAAGCTCCGTGGCCGCGTAGCCCGTCTCTTCTAAAAGCTCGCGCGCGGCGGCCTCGCGCGGCGACTCGCCGGGGTCAACCATCCCGCCCGGAATTTCGAGCGAGACCTCCTGGCTCCCGTGCCTGTACTGCTCGATGAGCACGACCTCGCCGCGCGCCGTCAAGGGCACGACGTTGATCCAGTCCGGCGCTTCGACGACGTAGAAGTCGTGCGCGCGCCCGTCGCGCGGGTCTGCGCTCACGTCGCGCCTCACTTTGAAGACGCGGCAGTCGGCGACGTACTCGCTCTCCTTCCGTCGCCACTCTAAGTCAGACGGGGAGACGAGCGGACGGGGAGAGCGGGAGATGGGCGGACGATGAGACGAGGAGGGGTCATCCTCTTTCTCTTCTGTTGATGCTGGCGGATGTGTCGCGCTCAAGTCGTCCATCTCCCCGTCACCCCGTCTCCCCTGTCTCCCCGTCTGTCCGGCCCTCGCCTTAAACCTCCGTCACCTCGACGCGCGGCTCGATCTCGGTCTTCGGGATGAGCGCGGGCCAGTAGGCGACGACCTCTTCCACTTTCGGGCGACCTCCCGCGAAGCCCGTCACGGCGGGCGGCCCCGTCAGGATGAGCGGCGCGATCTCTTTGGTGAAGCGCTCGACCGAAGAGCGGTCGGCCCCGCGCACGCCGACTCTCAACTGCACTTCGGGCGCGTCCCGTGAAGGCTCGCCCGCGAGCGGGCCGTGCGTGGCGTTTGCGCCGACGAACTCGGTCAGTATCTCGTCGAAGCGGAGGCCGAGGCGTTCGAGCCGCGCGCGCAGTATCTGGTCGGCGGCGCGCGCCTTCGCGTAGGCGTCGGGCCAGGCGTAGACGAGCGTGCCGACGGCCTTGAAGCCCGCCGAGTAGCTGATCGAGACCTTCAGGAACTCGGTCGCGGGCCGGCCCTCGATGCCGTAGACGCGCACGCGGTCGCGGCCCGCTTCTTCGAGGCGTATGGTCGTGAAGTCGGCGACGCAGTCGGGCGTGATGTAACTGGCGGGATCGCCCATCTCGTAGACGAGCTGCTCCTTGACCGAAGGTACGTTGACGCGCCCGCCCGTCCCTTCGTGCTTCGTGACGACGAAGCTGCCGTCGGCGCTCGCCTCGACAATCGGAAAGCCGACGGCGGCAAGGTTCGGAATCGTCTGCCACTCGTACTGACAGTTCCCTCCCGACACTTGCGCGCCGCACTCGATGATGTGCCCGGCGACCGTCCCGGCGGCGAGCCTGTCCCAGTCGGTATCATTCCAGCCGAACTCGTGAATCAGAGGCGCGAGCGTCAGGCCCGTGTCGGTCGCGCGGCCCGTGATGACGACCCGCGCGCCGCGCCTCAGAGCCTCGACAATCGGCCACGCGCCGAGGTATGCGTTCGCGCTCTGGACGCGCTCGCGCACCGACGCGAGCCGCTCGCCCGTGTCCATGTTGCGCAACTCTATGCCGCGCGCGAGAAGCTCGTCGAGGCGGCTCATGATGTCGTCGCCCGTGACGATTCCAATCTTCACGCGGCCCGCGAGTCCGAGTTCGCGTGCCACCTCGCGCACGGCCTCGGCACAGCCCGCGGGGTTGACGCCGCCCGCGTTGGCCGTGACGCGAATGTCCCGCTCGACGCAGGCCGGCAGGATTTCGCGCATGAGCGGCACGAAGTCGCGCGCGTAGCCCGCCGAAGGGTTGCGCGCGCGCTGCTTCTGCATGATTGACATCGTGACCTCGGCCAGGTAGTCGAGCATCAGATAGTCAATCGGGCCTCCGCCCACCTGGCGCACGGGCGCGTCGAGCAGGTCGCCCCAGAAGCCCTGGCCGCACGCGATACGAACCGTCTCTC
>JALZHC010000146.1 GCA_030914105.1 Acidobacteriota bacterium | reverse complement strand
TCGTTGTATGCGCCCTTGCAGAGGCGTATGCGCGCGGGGATTTTCAGGATGTCTTCAACGTCGCGGCGCGTCCGTCGCAGGTAAGATTGCAGGACGATGCCGACGGTATCGAGGTCGAACTCGGCGCGCAGACGCTTGAAGATGTCTATAGTGACCTGCGTGACGGCAGATTCCTCCATGTCTATGCGGACGAAGTTGCGACGGCGCGCGGCCTCTTCGACGACGGCGCGTGCGTTGCGGTATGCGAGTTCGGGGTTAATCGCGAGTCCGAACTGCGTGAGCTTGATCGAGACGTTCGAGCGGATGCCGGTCTCCTCGATGCGCTTGAGTATCTGTCTGTACTCGCGCACCTCGCCCTCCATCTCGGTCTCCCTCCTGACGCCTTCGTTGAGATGGTCGAAGGTGGCCGTGCAGCCGATGGCGTTTAAGTCGCGGATGGCGGCAATCGTCGTCTCGATGTCCTCGCCCGCGACGAAGCGCGTGGTCATCTTCTGGAAGGGCTTGAACTTCGTGGCGAAGTCCTTCAGGCCCTCCTGGCGTGAGAGAAAAAGCAGTGCGCTTCTGGCAACCATCGTCTCGTTCGTCCGGCCCTTCCCTGCGAATTTAAAATGCGTTTGAAGCTGGTCTGACTCCGCCCCGACGCTCCGGCCCGCAGACTCCCTCGCGAATTTACAAGGCGCGTGCGCGGCGCGGCTGTGGTATGCTTGGCCGCGCCTCGTGACCCACGCCTTGTCGAAATAGCTCTGACAGGAGATCGCCCGACGCTTGCGCTGGAAGCTTCTGATTCTCGCGTCGCTCGTCGCCGCCACGGCGGGCGCGGGCGCGTGCTTCGCTGCCGCCCACTTTCTTCTCGCGCCGACTCGCGGCCTCGCACAAGCCGGCTGGCTGGCCGCCGCGACTTTAATCGTCCCCGTAGCCGCGACCGTCTTCGCGAGCGTCTTCGTCTATCGCCACACGGCGCGCAGGCGCGCTCTACAGGCCGCCGCCACCGCGCTCCTCGTCGCGCTGCTCACGCTGACCGCGCTGCTGCTCGGCTCGCTCCTCACGCGCGCCCGAACGCCCGAACTACTCCCCGCGCCCCAGCCATCCGCCAAAACTTCCTAAGACGACTCCGGCCCAGCATAAGAAACAGCCGGACGCGGGCGCAAGGGAGAAAAGCGTGATGAGTGATGAGTGATAAGTGAAGACGACCGCCGCAGTTCTACTTATCACTTATCACTCATCACTCGTCACTTATCACCTTCCCCAAACCTATCTTCTCCTGCACGGGCTTGAGCGCCTCGATGCAGAAGCGTATGTGCTCGTCCAAGTCGACGCCGAGTTCGACGACGCCCTGCCTTATGTCTTCGCGGTTGACCGAGCGCGCGAACGCCTTGTCCCTGAGCTTCTTCTTGACCGACGAGACCTCCAGGTCGTCCAGGCTCTTCGAGGGCCGGACGAGCGCGCAGGCGACGAGGAAGCCGCACAGCTCGTCGGTGGCGAAGAGGGCGCGGGCCAAAGGCGTGTCGCGCGGGACGCCCGTGTAGGTCGCGTGGCCGAGGATGGCGCGGATGATGCGTTCAGGATAGCCGCGACCGCAAAGAATGACGGAGCCTTTATAAGGATGCTCTTCCGGCGTGGGGAACATCTCGTAGTCGAAGTCGTGCAGCATCCCGGTGATGCCCCACTCGTCAACATCCTCTTCGGGGCCGCCGTAGCGCGCGGCGGCGGCGCGCATCGCGGCCTCGACGGCGAGCGCGTGCTGGCGCAGGCCCTTGCCCTTCGTGTACTCGCAGAGCAGCTCCCACGCTTCCTCGCGCGTCGGCATTGACTCTCCGGCTCCCTTCTCGAAGGCTGTCTCTTTCGCCCGATAGTTTCTCACGCCGGGCGGCGGGCTTTCAACACCGCGCCCTCGACGAGCGCGCGGTGCGCGTCTCAGAGGGCCTGCTTGCCGCCCACTTGGCCTTCAATTACAATGACGGCGAGCGTGTGCCTCGCGCCTTCGTGTTCGCGATGAAACCTCTTCTCTACGCGGCATTGGCGGCTTACGTCATCGCCGCCATCCACGCCGTCCTGGCCTTCGTCAACAAGCGCCGCGCCGCCGAGCGGATAACCTTTTACTCGGTCATCTTCGCCTTCGCGGCCCACACCGGCGCTATCGTCTTCGACTGGGCGCGCGACGGCCACTACCCGCTCTTCCAACTCCCCGAAACCCTTTCATTCCTCGGCTGGACGCTGGTGGTCGCCTACTGGCTCGTTACGTATCGCTACCCCGTGCGCGCGCTCGGCGCGTTCCTTCTGCCCGTCGTCTCGCTTCTGGTCTTCGCCTCGCAGGTTGTCACGGGTAGCGACCGCCTCGTCGCCAGCCGCGTCACCGACGGCGGCGCGGCCTGGCTCTTCCCCGTCCACACGACGCTTCTGTTCTTCGCCTACGCCTCCTTCTTCGTCGCCTTCTCGGCGAGCGTGATGTACCTCTGGCAGGAGCGCGAGCTGCGGCAGAAGCGCTTCGGCGCGGTCTTCCACCGCCTGCCTTCGCTCACAGCCGTTGACGACGTGGGCGCGACCGCGGCGAGCGTCGGCTTCACGCTCCTGACGGTCGGCATCCTGACCGGCGTCATCTGGTCGCGCGCGCGCAGCGGTCGAATGTTCCACAACGACCCCATCGAGTTCTTCGCGCTGCTGACGTGGGTGCTCTACCTGACCTTGCTGCACTACCGTGTCCAGTGGCGCGGGCGCAAGGCGGCCTGGCTCGGCGTCGCCGGCTTCACGCTCGTCCTCTGCACCTTCGTCGGCGCGGTCATGCTCGGCGGCTTCCACGTCTTCGGGTAGGGATCGCCCCCAAGTTCTTTTTTATCGGAGGTCTTCAATGACTAATGACGAGATGGAGCGGGCCATTGATTTTCTGCTCAAGAGCCAAGCCAACCTTGAGCAGCGCATCGAGCAGGTCAACGAGAACCTCGGCGCGAGAATCGAAGAGACTAACCGCCTGTTGGCCGAGATGGCGCAGACGCAGAATCAGTTCATCCAGATCGTGACGCGTACCTTCGAGAGGCAGGCGCAGATTGACGAATCGCTGCGCGCGGCACAGACGCGGACGGAGGAGGCCCTTGTACGTCTGGCCGAGGCACAGGCGCACACGGATCGGCGTCTGGACGCTCTGATTGATATCGTGCAAAGGGATCACAACGGGCAATAACTCGCAGGCCATGTCCATCGTCATCGTCGGACTCAACCACAAGACCGCGCCCGTAGAGGTGCGCGAGCGGCTCGCCTTCACGGACGAGGCGTGCGCCGAGAGTTTGCGCGCGCTCGTTGACGGCGAGGTCGTGCGCGAGGGGTTGATCGTCTCGACGTGCAACCGCGTGGAGATTCTGGCGGCGGCGCAGGGGCAGCACGGAGCGGAGGCCGCGGAACGGCTGAGCGACTTCCTGAGCCGCGCGCGCGAAATCCCCGTCGAGATGTTCAGCGGCCACCTCTACACGCACGCCGACGAGGCCGCCGTGCGCCACGTCTTCCGCGTCGCCTCCTCGCTCGACTCGATGGTCGTCGGCGAGCCGCAGGTGCTCGGGCAGGTGCGCCACGCCTACTCGCTTGCCGTCGAGGCCGGAACCGCGGGCCGAGTCCTCCACAAGCTCGTCCACCACGCGCTGCACGTCGCCAAGCGCGTCCGCAGCGAGACCGGCATCGCCGCCTCCGCCGTCTCCGTCAGCTTCACGGCGGTCGAGCTGGGCCGGAAGATTTTCGGCACGCTCAAGGGCGCGACCGTGCTCTTAGTCGGCGCGGGCGAGATGGCCGAGCTGGCGGCGCAGCACCTCGCCGGCGCGGGCGCTTCGCGCGTGCTCGTCGCCAACCGAACCTACGAGAAGGCGCAGGAGCTGGCCGTCAAGTTCGGCGGCGAGGCCGTCGAGATGGATGCGCTCGAAAGCCACCTCGCGGAGGCAGACATCGTCATCTGCTCGACGGGCGCGCGCGACTTTCTCATCACACCGGAGATGGCGGGCCGAGCGCGCGCCTCGCGCCGTAACCGCCCGGCCTTCTTCATTGACATCAGCGTGCCCAGAAACGTCGACCCCGAAGTCGGCAAGCTCGGCAACCTCTTCGTCTTCGACGTGGACGACCTCGAAGCGGTCGTCGCCTCGAACATCCGCGAGCGAGAACGCGAGGCCGAGCGCGCCGAACTGATCGTCGAGAGTGAGGTGATGCAGTTCCAGCAGGCTCTGCGAAACCTCGACATCGGCCCCGCGGTCGGCGCGCTCAAGGAGAAGCTGCGCCGGATTGCACGCGAAGAATTCGAGCGGCAACGCAAACGCCTCGGCCCGCTCACGCCCGAACAGGAGCAGGCCATCGAAGCGATGCTCATGTCCGCCGTCAACAAGATTTCGCACCCCGTCATCCACCGCATGCGACACTCCTACGACACGGGCGAGGACGGCGGCGTGCAGGCCTGGCGCGACATTTTCGGTCTGGAGGAGGAGGAAGACAGGGGTTCTGGGTTTTAGGTTTTGGGTTCTGGGTTCCGGGAGTTGGGCACCTGCGATGAGTGACACAGCAGCCAACACCTAAAACCCAGAACCCAAAACCTAAAACCCAGAACCTAACACCCGTATGAATCTCATCATCGGCTCGCGCGGCTCGAAGCTCGCGCTGTGGCAGTCGGAGTGGGTGAAGGCGCGTCTGGAAGCGCTCGACCCCGAAGCGTCGGTGCGCATCGAGATTTTCAAAACGTCGGGCGACGTGATGCGCGACGTGCCGCTGGCTTCAATCGGCGGGCAGGGCGTGTTCACCAAAGAGCTTGAGCTGGCATTGCTCGACCGGCGAGTGGACGTGGCCGTCCACTCGCTCAAAGACCTGCCGACGGACGTCCCCGAAGGTCTCTCGATCACGGCGACGCCCGCACGCGAAGACCCGCGCGACGCGCTCGTCCTGCGCGCGGGCGCGGACGCCTTGCACGCCTCGCTGCGGAACTTAGGTCAGGGCGCGGTCGTCGGCACTTCGAGCCTGCGCCGCATCGCGCAGCTCCGTCACCTCCGGCCCGACATACAGATTAAAGACCTGCGCGGCAACGTCGACACGCGCCTGCGTAAGCTCGACGCGGGCGAGTTCGACGCAGTCATCCTCGCCTCCGCGGGCCTGCGCCGCCTCGGCTTCGCGCGCCGCATCAGCGCGGCCATCGAGACCGAGGAGATGCTGCCCGCCGTCAGTCAGGGCGCGCTCGGAATAGAGACGCGCGCCGACGACGAAGAGACCAACGCGCTTGTCTCGTGCCTCGACCACGCGCCGACGCGCGCGGCCGTGCTCGCCGAGCGCGCGCTCTTGCGCAGCCTCGGCGGCGGCTGCCAGGTTCCCATCGCCGCGCACGCGACCATCGAAGGAAAGCATCTGCGGCTCGACGGACTCGTCGCCTCGCTCGACGGCTCGCAGGTCATGCGCGACTCGAACGAGGGCGACGCGGCGCAGGCCGAGGCGGTCGGAGAGGCGCTGGCCGCGCGGATGCTCGAACGCGGCGCGGCTTCACTCCTTGATGAGATGCCGACGCAGACTCGCTAAATCAAACTTATGCGATTCGATAGGGGGCCGTCTCGTCCACAAACTCACACGAAACGACACGAACCGGAGCACACGAATCGTTCGCGGGCTTTCGTGTGAGTTCGTGGATAATTCTTTTCTTCTGACGCGACCACGCAAGCCCTGATCTACTCTGGAAGGACGCGGAAGATGTCCGAGCAGCCGGAAGCGACGACAGCGCGCGCGTTGACAGACGAGAAGCCTCTGGGCGGACGCACCGTGATGATTACGCGCGCGCGCGCGCAGGCCGCGGAGTTTGCTGCGGCGCTCGAAGCTTACGGCGCGCGCGTCGTCGCCTGCCCGACCATCGAGATCGTCGCGCCCGAATCCTACGCGCTGCTCGACGAAGCGATTGAGAACCTCTTCGGCTACGACTGGCTCGTCTTCACGAGCGCGAACGCCGTCGAGCACTTCATGCGGCGGCTCGGAGCGCTCGGCCAGGAAGTGAGCGAGTTGGACTCTCTGCGCGTCTGCGCCGTCGGCGAGGCCACGGCGGAACGGCTTGCCGCGGCGCGCGTCCACGTGGACGTGATCCCGCAGAAGTTTCAGGCCGAGGGCGTCTTCGCCGCGCTCGCCGACTACCTCGGCGGTCGCGAGCACTTCGAGGGCCTGAACTTCCTCATGCCGCGCGCGGCGGTCGCACGCGACTTCCTGCCGCGCGCGCTCGAAGCCGCGGGCGCGCGCGTTGACTGCGTGACGGCCTACCGAACCGTCCGCCCTGAGACGACAGACCGCGCGCGCGTCGAGGCGCTTTTGGTCGGCGGCGGCGTCGACTGCGTGACCTTCACAAGCTCCTCGACGGTTCACAACTTCGCGCAGCTCTTCGACACGCGCGACCTGCGCGGCCTGCTCGCGGGCGTGCGCGTCGCCTGCATCGGCGAAGTCACCGCGCAGACCGCCGCCGAGTATGGCCTGCGCGCGGACATCCGCCCGTCTGAGTCCACTGCCCCGGCGCTTGCGCGCGCCGTCGCGGAGTTCTACTCAGGGCGGACGGGATGAACGGCCTTTTAATTTTTAGTCTAACGCTGACCTCCCGTCTGTCCCTTTTGCCTTTCGCCGTCTCTTGCTAAACTCGAATCATGCCGAAGGGTCGCATCCTCATCGTTGACGACGAGCCGTCGATAGCCGAGTCGCTGGACGAGCTGATCACGGGTTGGGGCTACGAGACGGCCATCGCCGCGGACGGCGCGGCGGGCCTCGCCGCGGTCGAAGAGTTCCACCCGTCGGTCGTGGTCTCGGACGTTTACATGCCGCGGCTCGACGGCTTCGCGCTGCTGCGCGAAGTGCGTGAGCTGCACCCGGACATCGCCGTCATCCTGCTCACCGGCCAGGGGTCGGTCGAGATGGCGATGCGCGCCATACAGGAAGAGGGCGCGTTCCACTACTTCGAGAAGCCGATTGACTTCGCGAAGCTGCGCCTGGTCGTCGAACGCGCGGTCGAGTACGCCGAGGCGCGGCGCGAGAACGTCTCACTCCGCCGGCAACTGCGCGACCGCGGCGCGTTCGGAGAACTCGTCGGCAAGAGCGAGCCGATGCGCCAGATTTACGCGCTCATCGAGCAGGTCGCGCCCTCTTCGGCCTCCGTGCTGATCACGGGCGAGTCGGGCACCGGCAAGGAGATGGTCGCGCGCACGATTCACAACCTCAGTCCGCGCCGCAACACGGCCTTCGTCGCCATCAACTGCTCGGCCATTCCCGAAACCCTCATGGAGTCGGAGCTCTTCGGCCACGAGCGCGGAGCCTTCACCGGCGCTGCCTCGCGACGGATGGGCTGCTTCGAGCTGGCGAACGGCGGCACGCTTCTCCTGGACGAAATCTCCGAGATGCCCTTCTCGCTCCAGGCGAAGCTTTTGCGCGTGCTCGAAGACCGGCGCATCCGACGCCTCGGCGGCTCGCACGAGATTCCGGTTGACGCGCGCGTGCTCGCGGCCACGAACCGCGACCCCGCGGAGGCCGTCCGCCAGGGGCAGTTCCGCGAAGACTTGCTCTACCGCCTCAACGT
>JALZHC010000711.1 GCA_030914105.1 Acidobacteriota bacterium | reverse complement strand
TCCTGCGCTCGGGCGGCGTGTGGTACGGCGGCTTCCTCGGCGGGTTTCTGACGGGGGTGCTGCTGATCAGGCGCTACCGGCTCCCCTTCTGGAAGGTGACGGACGCGTTCGCGCCGGGCGTGGCGCTCGGCCAGTCAATCGGCCGCGAGGGCTGCTTCGCCGCCGGGTGCTGCTGGGGCCGCCCGACGGGCGTGCCGTGGGGCGTCGAGTTCGGCGAGCCGGCGCACCGCATCACGGGCGTCCCCGTGGGCGTCCACCTCCACCCGACGCAGCTCTACGAGTCCTTCGCCGCGCTCCTCATCTTCCTCTTCCTGTACCGGCTCCACCGGCGCAAGCGCTTCGACGGGCAGGTCATCGTCACCTACGCCGTGCTCTACGGCCTGGCGCGCTTCCTCATCGAGTTCTTCCGCGACGACCCGCGCGGCGACATCTGGGGGCTGACGACGCTGACCGGCCTCTCGACCTCGCAGCTCATCAGCCTCCTCGTCGTCGTCGGCGGACTCGTCTTCCTCTTTTTGCGCCGCCGCCGCGCGAATCGCCAGGACGCCGCGGCGCGAGAAGGAGGCGAGGCTCCGGTCTCCGACACGGCTCGCGCGTGAGCCGCGATATTTTAACCACAGAGCTCACAGAGTCTTCACGAAGGTCGCAAAGGATTTCTCTGTGACCTTCGTGGGAACTTTGTGCCCTCTGTAGTTAAATTCTTCCCGCCCCGACGGCGGCGAGAGTGATGACTGAGCAGACCAGCGACGAAGCATTCGCCGAGCCGGAGGCCGAGCTGCTCGCCTTTGAAGTCTCGGAGACGGACGCGGGCGCGCGCCTCGATGCCTTGCTCGCCGCGCGCTTCGCGTCGGTGAGCCGCACGGCGCTCAAGCGCGCGATTGAAGACGGCGATGTGCTCGTCGGCGGTCGCGCGTCGAAGCCCTCGCACAAACTCAAGGCCGGCGAGCGCGTCGAGGTCGAGCTGCCCGCGCCCCCGACGACCGAGCTGACGCCCGAAGACCTCCCGCTCGACATCGTCTACGAGGACGACGACGTGGTCGTCGTCAACAAGCCAGCCGGCATGGTCGTCCACCCGGCAGCCGGCGTCCGCTCAGGCACGCTCGCCAATGCGCTCGCCTTTCACTTCAAACAACTCTCCGAACGCGCAGGCGCACTTCGTCCCGGCATTGTTCATCGCCTCGACCGCGACACCTCCGGCCTCGTCGTCGTCGCCAAGACCGCGCAGGCTCACGAGAACTTGTCGGAGCAGTTCCGCGCACGCACGGTCTTCAAGTCTTACGTCGCTTTAGTCCACGGCGTCGTGCGCGAAGAGAAGGGACGCGTCGAGCAGCCACTCGCGCGCGACCCGCGCAAACGCACGCGCATGGCGGTCGCGCGCGGCGGGCGCGCGGCCCTTTCGCTCTGGCGCGTGCGCCGTCGCTTCGCGCGCTTCACGCTCCTGGACGTGGAGATCAAGACGGGCCGCACACACCAGATTCGAGTCCACCTCGCCTGGATGAAGCACCCGGTCGTCGGCGACGAGACCTACGGCGGCGGGCGCGACAAGACCTTGACCGACCCAAGCTTGCGCGCACGCATCGCCGCGCTCGGTCGCCAGTTCCTCCACGCCGAGCGGCTCGGATTCCATCAACCTCGCACCGGCCTGTGGCTCAGCTTCACGGCTCCGCTGCCGCGCGAGCTGCAAGGATTCCTCGACCTTCTTTAGAGCGGCCTTCGTTGGAATCCATCTCGACCGTTTCCTCGGCACAACTCTAGGACGGCTGTTCGATGCGCTGGATGAGCTTGGTGAAGCGCGGGTCGCGGCGCAAGGGGTCGAAGCGCGGGTCGTATTTGAGGAGGATCATGCCGGGGTGGCGGTCGCGGTAGGCTTGTTCGAGTGAGTCGAAGGCGCGCTCGCGGTCGCCGAGGCCCGTGTAGACGATGGCGACGAAGTAGGGCGAGGCGTAGCCGCGCGCGGCGTGCTCGCGCAGGGAGGCGAGAACCTTCTGCGCTTCGGCGCGCTGGCCGGCGACGGCGTAGGCGTGGCCGAGCGCGGCCTGCGTCTCGGCGTCGTCGCCCATGTTGTCGAGCGCGCGCTGGAACTCCGCGATGGCGTCCTGCTGGTGGCCGCTCTGCTGGAGGTAGACGTAGCCGAGGTAGAGGTGCGCGACGCCGAAGTGGTCGTCAACTTCGAGCGTCTTTTTGAGCTGCGCGGTCGCCTGGTCGTACTGCTTCGCGTAGTAAAGATAAAGGCCGGCGTTGGCGTTGATGATGGAGGCGAGCGGGTCAAGCTCCTGCGCGTGGCGGATTTCGGAGAGCGCCTCGCCGAAGCGACCGACCTGCACGAGGTAAGAGGCGTACCACTGGTGCGCGGTCGCGTAGTTCGGGTTCAGCTCAATGGCGCGCTGGAACTCCTGCCCGGCTTCGTCCCACTTCCAGTCGTAGGCCATGCGGACGAAGGCGAGCGAGGTGTGCGCCTCCGAGAGTTGCGGGTCGATGGCGAGCGCGCGCTCGGCGGCGGCGCGCGCCTTCGGCATCGCCTCGTTCGGCGGGAGGATGCTGTAGTCGCTCATCAGCGCGTAGGTGTCTGCGAGGCCGGAGTAGGCGAGCGCGTAGTTCGGGTCGCGCTCGATGGCCTGCTCGAAGTATGTGACGGCCTTGCGGAAGCCGTCCTCGGTGCGCTTGTTCCAGAAGTAGCGTCCGCGCAGGTAGTCCTGATAAGCCTCGGCGTCGCGCGTGTAGACCTTCGGCTCGGCGGCCCCGGGCTGGAGGCGCGCTCTCAGGCGCGAGGCGATCTCGCGCGCGATCTCCTGCTGTACGCCGAGCACGTCGGAGAGCTTGCGCCGGTACTGCTCGCCCCAGATGTGCGAGTCGTCGCGCGCGTCAACCAGCTCGGCGCTCACCACAAGGTCGTCGCCGCGCTGCTCGACCCTTCCGGTCAGGACTGCGCCCACGCCCAGCTCGCGCCCGATGCGCGAGGGGTCAATGTCCTTGCCCTTGTAGCGGAAGACGGAGTTGCGCGACATCACCT
>JALZHC010000710.1 GCA_030914105.1 Acidobacteriota bacterium | reverse complement strand
GCGCAGGAGCGCGCTTTCGGGGTTGTGCTGCGCCGCGTCGTCAACGTTCGTGACCGCCTCTTCGAGAATCTTCGAGATGTCGTAGAGAAGCTCGGCGCGCGTGCCCTTGACCTCGCCCCACTTCTCTTTGTCCTTCGCCTGCTGCTTCGCGGCCTCTTCCGGGTTGGTGATGGCGAGCAGGCGGCGCTCGGCGGCGTGGACGAAAACGTCCGTGCGCTTGTCGAGTTCCTGATTGTCGCGCACAAGCTCGACCTCTTCCGGCGTCAGGTGCTCGCGCTGCTGCGCCGAAGCCCCGGCGCTGAAGGAGAGTGTGGCGGCGACGAAGAAGAGTGCGGCGGAGACGAGCGCGTGTGTCTTAAAGAGTCTCGGCTGGTTCATGGTTTTCGCTGGCGCGGCAAGGCGAAGGCAAAGCGTCTGACGCCGGAAGCTGACGGGAGACAGACGGCGCTGCGGCCTTCTTCTCGATGATCGGCGCTGCGGCCTTCTTCTCGCGGAAGGGAGACTATTGCCGTTCGGGCTTCTTCTCGTTGTCGGGCGCTGCCGCCGCATTGCCGTTGGCGCGCTCGCCGACCGCCGCGGCCTTCTCCTTCTCCTTGCCCGGCGGCGGCTCGCGGATGACCGTGTTGTCGTAGAAAGTGTTGAGCGCGAGGTCGCGCTGCGCGTTGACGAACTCGATGCCGGACTTGAAGTAGGCGGCGAAGGCGGCGGGGAGCGTGCGGCGTATTGTCTCCAGCCGCGGGACGTGTGAGCGCAGGGTCATCTCGACGCGCTTGAGGATGTCGCGCTGCTTGTTCTTCGAGCGGCCCGAAGACTGCACCGAGGCGACCGCGTCGGCGACAAGCGCCTCGTAGACGCCAAGCTCGGCGGTCGCCTCCTCGAAGCGGTCGGCGTCGGCCTGCTGCGCGGCACGCGCGAGCCTCTCCTCCGCGAGGTCGAGCGCGAGGTGCGTGCGCGCCTTCAGGTCGGCCTCGCCTTCGAGACGGCGGTGCACCTCTTCAGGCAAGTAGCGCATCGGCGGCGGCGCGCTCGTCAACTCGTCCGCCTTGTCTGTCTTCTGCTGCGCGTCCAAGTTCTGCTGTGCGTCGGGCGACTTCGCCGGCTGCGCGAGGGCGCCGCCCGCGGCGAGCAGGACGAAGGCGAAGAGGGCGGCGGCGTGTGCCGCACAGACGCCGCTTGCGCGCGCCGAAAAAATTCCGTTGGCGTGTGCCGCACAGACTCTGGTCGGGTGGGCCGCCGAGTCTCGACTTGCGTGGGCCGCGCGGGCGCGCGGCGCGTGGTAGTTCGGGTTCATCACTGCGCCTTCTTGTCTTTCTTCACGCCCTCGCCGCGCTTGATCTGGTTGCGCAGCGAAGGCAGCCGCAGGTTGACCTTCTCGATTTCAAGCTCGTTGGTGCGCGCGTCGGCGCGCGCGAGGAAAGTCTCGTAGGCGGCGAGCGCGTCCTCGTACTCGCCGAGCCGGTCGAGCGCCGTCGCGATGAAGAAGTGGACGACCGCCAGCTCCGGCCTCGCCTCTCCAACCCATTTGTATTCCACAATGGCCTGCTTGTAAAGCTTTAGCTCGTAGAGCGCGGCGGCAAGATTGGCGTGCGCCTCGTACTTGTCGGGCGCGACCTGGAGAACCCGCTGGAGGACTGTGGCCGCATCCTCGAAGCGTCGGAGCTGGTTGAGCGCCGCGGCGTAGCCGACGGCGTAGTCGACGTTGCGCGGGTCAGCGTCGAGCGCGCGCTTGAAGAGTTCGAGCGAGCGCTGTGGGTCTGTCGTGCGCGTCAAGGTGCCGAGGCACGAGAGCGCGGCTGCGTTCTTCGGGTCGGAGGCGATTAATTTTTCGAGCGCGGCGCGCGACTCCGGCGTGTCTTCGCAGCGCGCGCCGCTGAGCGCGGCCAGAAGCTTCCGGCCTGCGTCGGAGTTCTTCGCCTCTTCGGGGAGCGTTTCGTAGACGCGGCGCGCGTCCTCCGTCTGGCCGGCGAGGCCGTAACGGTTGGCGAGCGCCGCGGCGAGCTTCCAATCATTTTTCGACTGCTCTTCGAGCGCGCGCAGGTCTTCGACGGCGGGCGCCTTATCGTTCGACGCGAGCGCGAGGTCTGCGCGACCGAGTCGCGCCTCGACGTTCGAAGGCTCGATTGAGATCGCCTGCGCGAAACTCTTCGACGCCGACGCGGAGTCCTTCGCGCTCAGCTCGGCGCGCGCACGCGCGACCCAGAGCGAGGCGTCGTCCGCCTTGAGTTCGGTCGCGCGACGCCAGAAGGTCGCGCTCTCAGAGGCGTCGCCCGCGCGCGAGCGAAGCTCGGCGAGCGCGATTGTGGCCGTCAGGTTCTTCGCGTCGAGTTCGAGCGCGCGCCGAAGAAACGGCTCGGCCTCGCGCTCGCGCCCCGGCGTCTCGACGAGGAGGAGTCCGAGCGCGGCGGGCGGCAGCGCCCAGGTCGGCTTCAACTCCATCGCGCGGCGGTAAGACTTCTCCGCCTCAGCCGTCCGCTTCAAGGCGACGAGCGCCGCGCCCTTCTGAAACTCGGCCTCGGCGAATTCGGGCTTGAGCTTCAGAGCCTCTTCGTAAAACTCGACGGCGCGCTCGTACTCTTTCTTCGCGTGCGCGTCCTGCCCCTGGTTGAAGAGCTTGACCGGGTCTGCCGCCGCGTCGCCGAACTCGTCTGTGTCCTGCGCGGCGGCGCGCGGCGCGCACGTCAGCGCGAGCGCGACGAAGAGCGCAAGGCAGACTGCGTGCGGGCTGAAACGGGAAAGCATTTGAACGGTCGCCAGACGGATAACTTTACTGCTCAACGCGGGAGACGTGCGTGAGTTACGCGCCGAATATAGCACGCGCCCGGCGCACCGTCCATTTCAACTTTCGGCGAGACGGCTGACGCAGCGCTTAGGCAGTATCAATTCTTTCTTGAGCTTAGAGCGACTAAAACTCAACGCAGAGGCGCAGAGGACGCAGAGGGGGCGCAGAGGAAGACAAGTCCCAACTCTCAAGGTTGAGTCCAAAGCTCAAGCCTCTGCGCAATCTCTGCGA
>JALZHC010000709.1 GCA_030914105.1 Acidobacteriota bacterium | reverse complement strand
GCCCCGCGCGCGTCGCCGACCGTGAGACGGAACTGCCTGCCGCCTCGGCCTTCGAGCGTCACGTCGCGCTCGAACACAAGCTCGGACGTGAGACCGCCGGAGTTTTTCTGAAGCGCGTGGCGGAAGCCGCGCACGAACTCGTCCAGGCTCTTCGGCGTCCCCAGATGCGTTTTCGAGAACGAAAGAACGGAGAAGAGAATCCCGCGGCTCGCAATCTCGAAAGAGGCCGGCCTCAGTGTGACGCCGCTGCCGAAAGGCAGCTCGCGCCTGATGCGGAAGTTCACCTCCGGCATGAGGACTGCGAACTCTTCGTCTTCCGGCGCGACGCGCGTCCAGACGCGCGTGAACTGCTGCGCCGCGGCGCTCGCACACAGCAGCGCGGCGAGAAGGGCGGCGCGCGTGAGTCGCGGCCTCATTGCCCGAAACCCTCCGGGTTGGCGTAGATGTCCGTGTAAAGCTCTTCGGGCGCGGGTTCGGGGCTGGAGTCGGCGAACTTGACGGCGCGCTCGACCTCGGCGTGCACGCGGTCTTCGATCTCCTTCAGTCCGGCGTCGTCGAGCACGCCCTTCTCGCGCAGGTTGTTGCTGAAGACCTTGATGGGGTCGCGCTCCTGGTAGCGCTCGATCTCTGCGCGCGTGCGGTAGTGGCCGGGGTCGGACATCGAGTGGCCCATGAAGCGGTACGTGCGCACTTCGATGAGCGAGGGCAGAGACTCTTTGCGCGCACGCTCGACGGCGCGTTCGGTCGCCGCGCGCACGGCCAGCACGTCCATGCCGTCAACGAACTCCGACGCCAGCCCGTAGGCGCAAGCCTTCTGCGAAACGTCCGACTGCGACATCGCGCGCTTCAGGGAAGTGCCCATGCCGTACTGGTTGTTCTCGCAGATGTAGATGCACGGCAGCTTCCAGAGTTGCGCCATGTTCAGGGACTCGTGGAAGACGCCCTGATTGACCGCCGCCTCGCCGAAGTAGACGAGCGTGACCTGGTCTGTGCCGCGGTACTTCGAGGCGAAGGCGACGCCCGTGGCGAGCGGTATCTGCCCGCCGACGATTGCGTGGCCGCCGAGGAAGTTTCGCTCCACGTCGAAGAGATGCATCGAGCCGCCCTTGCCCGCCGAGCAGCCGCCCGCCTTGCCGAACAACTCGGCCATTACCGCGTCGGGCGAAGTGCCCAACGCTAAAGCGTGGCCGTGGTCGCGGTAGCTCGTGAGCGCGTAGTCGTCGGGCCTGAGGGCGGAGAGCGAGCCGACGGCGACGGCCTCCTGGCCGATGTAGAGGTGGCAGAAGCCGCCGATCTTGCCGAGCGTGTAGGCTTCGGCGGCCTTCTCCTCGAAGCGGCGGATGAGAACCATCTGGTAGAGCATCCGCAGCAACGTCTCGTTGTCAACCTCTTCGATCTGCTTCTGCTGCTCCTGCTGCCGGTGCTCGTGCTCCTCGCGCAGCTCGGACGGGTCTATCGGGTCGCGCTCGTCGCGCTCGGCGACGCCGGTGCTGCTCGAAGTGTTAGTGCTCGAAGAGTTGCCGCCCGGACGTTTGTCCGAACGCGTGCGCGGCCTCATCGGGGTGACTTTGAGTTCACTCATAATAAAAAATGTTCGCGCGCGTCGGGTGCGCGCCGGCTGACGCCGCAAGCGCAAAGTCGCCGCTGCGGCCCTCGGTTCGACTGCGAATTGCTATGTTCAGTTGTGACGGCTCGGATTATACGCGACTTCGAGGCCCGCGGCAAAAACGCTCGGAAGGAGAGGAAAAGCGGAAGCGAGACGAAACGGCGCGCGAAGGAAGACAAAACGGCGCGCGGCGGTTTGCGCAAACCGCCGCGTGCCGGAGTGTTCGTCGAGCCGGAGTGATTCTTAAGAAGGGGTGTTTGTTAAGACGAAGCGCCGCGCGGCCACGTCACCTGTAGGCGTCAATGGGGACGACCGACGCGGGGTTGCCGTGCGAGAGTTTGCGCGCGTGCTTGTTGCGGCGCATATTCTGCGCGGCGGTGAGGAGGAGGTCGTCGGCGGTCTCGCCAGCTTCGGGGTAGCAACTGACGCCGACGCTCACAGAGAGCTGAACGGCGCGACCGGCCTTGACCTGAAACTTCTGCGACTCGACCGCCGCGCGGATGCGCTCGGCCACGGTCGCTGCCTCCGCCTCGGAGGCCGACGGCAGGACGGCCACAAACTCGTCGCCTGAGTAGCGCCCGAGCATGTCCATCTGCCGGAGCTGACCACGGACGACCGCCGCGACCGCCGCGAGCAGCCGGTCGCCGATGCCGTGGCCCAACTCCTCGTTGACCAGCCGGAAGTCGTCCACGTCAATGCTGAGCAGCGCGAGCGGGCCGCGCCGTGTGCGCTGGCACTCGGCGACGCGCTGGTCAAGGAGGAGTCGGAGGGCGCGCGCGTTCGGAAGCTCTGTGACGGGGTCTGTAAGCGCGCTCTCTTTCGTCCGCTCGTGCGTGATGGCGTTGCCGAGCGCGCTCGAAGCGTGGAGGCAGACCGATTCGAGCAGGCGCAGACGTTCGGCATTGTAGGCCGCGCCTTCCTTCGAGTAGAGCGTGATTGCGCCGAATGCGCCGTCCTCGCGCACCAGCGGCGCGGAGATGACGCCGCGCACGAACTTTGCGATCTCGGCGGGCACGCCGCGCATGTCAAGCTCCGGATGCGCGGCGCACATGGGTCGCGCGTTGGCGATGACCCAGCCC
This sequence comes from Acidobacteriota bacterium, assembly GCA_030914105.1. Taxonomy (GTDB): domain Bacteria; phylum Acidobacteriota; class Blastocatellia; order Pyrinomonadales; family Pyrinomonadaceae; genus QHXN01. The sequence continues at coordinate 325 of JALZHC010000709.1, read as the reverse complement.
GTGATGCCCTCGCCGACGGGGACGCGGCGCGCGCCGAAGAACTCGGAGTTCTCGCCCGCGGCGTGGACGGGCGCGGCGCAGCCGGTCTTCTCCTCGACGGCGAAGATAACGCAGGTGTCGAAGGGCACGACCGCGCGCAGCCTCGCGGCGACGAGCGCGGCGGTGTCCTGTAAGTTCAAAGAAGCGCCCACGACCTGCGCGAACTCGTGGAGCGCGAAGACCTCCCGCTGCACATCTGCGATGGAGCGGAAGCCGGACGAGCTGTCGGCGTCGCGTCCGCGCGCGGCGTCGCGCACGAGCGCGGAGTCAGAGCCGTGCTTTGAGT
>JALZHC010000145.1 GCA_030914105.1 Acidobacteriota bacterium | reverse complement strand
ACTCGCTGCTCGCGCGCCCGCGCGTGTGGGTCATCTTCTCGGCGGCGGCACTCTTCGCCGCACTCAACGCCTTGCAGCGCCCGTCGCTCGACGCGCTCGTGCCGCGCCTCGTGAAGCCTGAGCGGATGCCGGCGGCGCTGGCGCTGCGGTTCCTGAGCACGACGACGGGCATGATCGCCGGCCCGGCCACGGGCGGCCTGCTCGTCGCGACACTCGGCCCGGCGACGACTTACACGCTCGACCTTGCGACCTTCTCCGCGTCGCTCGTCGCGCTCTGGCTGATGCGCGCCTCGCCGCCGCCCCCCGGCGCTTCGAGGCCGAGCCTGCGCTCAATCACCGAGGGCTTGCGCTACGCGCGCTCACGGCCCGAACTGCTCGGCACCTACCTCGTAGACATCAACGCGATGTTCTTCGGGATGCCGATGGCTCTGTTCCCGGCAATCGCGGAAGGCTTCGGCGGCTCGTCGGTCGGCCTGCTCTACGCCGCGCCCGCCTTCGGGGCGATGTGCGTGACGCTCACTTCCGCATGGACGAAGCGCGTCGAGAGGCACGGCCTCGCGGTCGCAGTCGCCGCCGCGAGCTGGGGCGCGGCCATCGTCGCCTTTGGGTTCGCGCCGACTTTGTGGGCCGCGCTCTTGTGCCTCGCGCTCGCCGGCGCGTCCGACATGGTGAGCGGCCTGTTCCGCTCGCTCATCTGGAACCAGACGATCCCCGACCACCTGCGCGGGAGGCTCGCCGGAATCGAGATGGTGAGCTACACTACCGGGCCGCTGCTCGGCAACGCCGAGTCGGGCATGGTCGCCGGACTCTTCGGCGTCCGCGTCTCGGTCGTCTCCGGCGGCCTGCTCTCGGTCGCGGGCACGGCGCTGCTCTCGCTGCTCTTGCCCGCCTTCATCCGCTACGACGGGCGCGAGGGCCTCCGACGCAAGCGCGCCGAAGAGGAGGCGCGCGCCGCGTCGCCGGGGCGGACGAGTGAGACCGAGACGCATTGAGCGGAAGCTTCAGAGTTCGAGCTTCAGAGTTCAGGCTTCAGCTTGTTGACCTCGGCGTGAGCTGCAAGCTGAAGCTTGAACTCTGAACCCGGCAGCAGATTTCAACGGCGGTTGAGGACGAGACGAAGACATGACGAAACGCTTACGGCTGCTCGTGCTTGTCCTCGCGCTCTGCGGCGCGCTCGCGGCCTTTTACTACCACGTCGAAACGGCCGTCCGCGTCGAGACCGTGCAGTTCCGGAGCGCGCTCGCGGGCCGCGCGCTGCCTTACAAGGTCGTGCTCCCGCCCGGCTACGGCCTCTTCACTTCGCGCGCGACGCGCTACCCCGTGCTCTACCTCCTACACGGCTGGAGCGGCCACTACGACTCCTGGCTCGCCAACACCTCGCTCGCGCGCTACGCCGCCGAGCACCGCCTCATCGTCGTCACGCCCGAAGGCGACAACGGCTGGTACACAGACTCCGCGGTCGCGCCCGCCGACAAGTTCGAGAGCTACTTCATCGAGGAGCTGATCCCCGACGTTGACCGACGCTTCCGAACCATCGCCGCGCGGCGCGGGCGCGGAGTGGCCGGCTGCTCGATGGGCGGCTACGGCGCGCTCAAGTTCGGGCTGAAGCACCCGGACAGGTTCGCGTTCGCCGCCTCGACGAGCGGCGCGCTCGACGCCGCCTCGCGCACCGACGAAGCCTCGATCATGCAGACCTTCGGCGAGGCCGAAAGCACGACGCGCGCCGAGAACGACCTGCCGCGCCTCGCGCGCGAGTTCCCCGCCGAGCGGCGCGGCCTGCTCCCCTTCCTCTACCTCGACTGCGGCGATAAAGACCCTTGGTTCGCTGCCAACCGAGACTTCGCCGACATACTCAACGTGCGCGGCATGGCGCACGAGTACAGGCAGCTTCCGGGCGAACACGTCTGGCCCTACTGGGACAGGCAGCTCCGCGAAATCCTGCGCGAGGCCGAAGAGATGCTCGACGCGCCCGAAGGCTAAAGCTCAAGGCTAAAGCTCAAGGCTCAAGTGCCGAGTCTTCGTCGCCGACGCGCAGAGACTTCTCCGTTAACATCTTTAGAGCTTCCGAAGAACCGACATGAAGAAAAGAACACGAACGCTTCTGCTGCTGCTCGCCCTCCTGCTCGCCGCCTCCGCACACGCGCAGACCGCGCAGGTCAAGCCGACTCCCGCGCCGTCCGCCGCCGAACAGAAACAGCCCGGCGGCAAGTCGGACAAGCAGGCCGAAGGGGCGCGACGCTACGAGACCGTGCAGTTCGAGAGCCGGCTCGTCGGCGCGTCGCTGCCTTACAACGTCGTCCTGCCCGCCGACTACAACCGCGCCTCTTCGAGACAGAAACGCTACTCGGTCGTCTACCTTCTGCACGGCCTGGGCGGGAGCGCCGCCGACTGGGTCTCGAACCGCGCGCACCTCGCCGACTACGCTGCGCAGTACCCCTTCATCATCGTCGTCCCCGAAGGCAAAGACGGCTGGTACACGGACGGCGTCGCGCCCGCGGAGAAGTTTGAGAGCTACTTTATCGAAGAGCTGATCCCCGACGTTGACCGACGCTTCCGAACCATCGCCGCGCGTGAGGGCCGAGCCGTCGCGGGACTCTCGATGGGCGGCTACGGCTCTCTCAAATTCGGCCTGAAGTATCCGGACAGGTTCGCTCTTGCCGCCTCGATGAGCGGCGCGCTCGGCGCTCCTTCGTGGACGCCTGAAATGCCGCTGCCTGAATTCGTCAAGCCCTCAATCGCGCGCGTCTACGGCCCCGCCGGAAGCGAAGTGCGACGCGCCAACGACATCTTCCGCATCACGCGCGAGCTTGCGCCCGAAGCCGTCAAGCGCCTCCCTTACCTTTACCTCGACTGCGGCACGGAAGACTTCCTCATCTCGAACAGCCGCGACTTCTCCGCGCTCCTCATCGAGAAGAAAGTGGCGCACGAGTTCCGCGAGCTGCCCGGCACGCACAGTTGGCCTTACTGGGACAGGCAGGTGCAGGAGATTCTCCGCCTCGCCGCGCAGAAGCTCGCGCCCGCGCGCGACGTGCGGGCCGCGGGCCAGCATTAAAAGTCTGGCCTCAATATGCCGGGCAGGTCTCCCCGCTGGCAGCGCGGCTTGAGTATGATGCAAGTTGAATTCAACGCAGAGGCGCAGAGTTCGCGGAGGATGCGCAGAGGGTTGGGCCTTAGACTCAGCATTGAGATTTTGAATTTGTCTTCCTCTGCGCCCCTCTGCGAACTCTGCGCCTCTGCGTTGAACCTCCCCTTACTCTAAGCACGACTTTGAGGCCCGAAGCCGAGTGACTCAGGCCGATGCCGCAGCACAAGACATGCAACGCACCACTCATCCGGCGCGGCACGCGCGTCGCCGCCGTCTGCTCTTCGCGCTGCTGCTCGTCTGCGCGTTCCTCTTTCGCCTCGCCTTCGGCCTCTGCTCGCAGTTCCGGTCGGACGACGAGCGGCAGGTCTACCTCATCGGCCTCAAATTCTATTCGACCGGCGCTTGGCCCTACTTCGGGCCGGACGTGGCGCCCGGCGTGCAGGTGCCCGGCGCGCTGCAAGGTCTGCTCGTCGGCCTGCCGCTGCGCGTCGCGCCGTTTCCTGAGTCGCCCTTCGTGCTCCTGAACCTTCTCTCGTTCGCGTCCCTGTGCCTGCTCGCCTGGTATTGCACGCGTCGTCTGCCCGGAAGCCCAGCGTGGCTCCTCTGGGGCTGGCTGCTGACGATGCCCTGGACGCTCAACTTCTCGACGCACATCGTCAACCCCTCTTACGTCCTGACGGGCGCGGTACTCTTCTTCGTCGGCGCGCTGGAGACTTATACGGCGACGCGCAAAGGCCTTGTGCCCGTGTGGCTGTCGAATCTGATGTTGGGCTTCGCGCTCTTCTGGGTGATGCAGCTACACCTCTCCTGGGTCGTGCTCGTGCCGTTCCTCGTCGCGTCCGTCTACTTTCAGCTACGCGAGCGCGGCATGAAGGCTCTCAAGCAACTGGGCTGGCTCGTGTGCGGCGCGGCTCTGTCGGGCTGCCTGCTCGCGCCGACGCTTCTCAAGTACGGGCTGGCGGACGGGTCTGGCGGAACCGCCGGCATGTTCACCTTCAACGCCGCGAACCTGCCGCGCGTCTTCAACCCCGTCGAGGGCGTGCCCGCGCGCTTCCTCTCGCTGGCGAGCGCGGAGCTTGCGCGCTTCACGGGGCGCGACACGGCGGAGCGCCTCGCCTTCCTGCGCGAGAACCTGTGGCTCGCGCCCTTCGCCCTCTTTCTCGGCGCGGTCGGGATACTTCAGCCCGCCGCGATGATCGTCCTCTGGTTCAGGCGCAAGACTGCGCGCGAGGACTGGCCGGCCGTGAAGCGGCTCGCGCTCCTCTCGGTCTTGCTGCTCTGCGCGCTCTTCCTGTTCACGCCGAAGCTGCCGGCCTCGCACACGTTTTATGTTACCTTTCCCCTCGCCGCCGTCTACGGCTTCTACTGCTGGGACGCATTCCTGCAGCGGCGCGGCTGGCGCGCCTTCGCCGCCGCGCTGCTCGCCTGCGGCGTCGTCTTCCACGCGGGGCTGGCCGCGCACAACTTCGCGCGCGTCTCGCTCTACGCCGACCGCGCGAACGTGCAGTCGGCCATCGACGCAAAGAACCCCTCGCTTCTCGGCGAGCGCCGCCCCGGCTCGCTCTACTAGGAATTTCTAACGATGAAGAACCGACAGGACTCTCTGACGATGATGAAGAGACAGACGCCGACGACGCATAACAAGAAGGCTCGGCGCGCGAGCTGGGCGACCGCCGCTGCACTCAAACTGTCGCTGCTCCTGCCCGCGCTGCTGTTCCTGCTCGCGCCCTGCGCGCGCGCGCAAGAGGCGCGGGCCGGAGACGAACAGTCGGCGCGTGTGCGCGAGATACAGGCGGCGCTACGTGAGGCGGGACTCGACGGCTGGCTCTTCTACGACTTTCGCCACAGCGACCCGCTCGCCTACCGAATACTGAAGCTCACCGAGGGCGGCGTCACCACGCGCCGCTGGCTCTACTTCATCCCGGTCGTCGGCGACCCCGTCAAAGTCGTCCACTCAATCGAGCAGCGACGTCTCGACCAACTGCCCGGCAGAAAAATCATCTACCGAAGCTGGCAGGAGCTGCACGACGCCGTGCGCGAAGCCGTCACCTCTGGCGGCCTGCGCAGTAAGCGCGTCGTCTTGCGAAAAATCGCCATGCAGTATTCGCCGGAGAACGACATCCCCTACGTCGCGCGCGTTGACGCGGGCACGGTCGAGCTTGTGCGCTCGATGCCCGGCGTCTCGGTCGTCACCAGCGCAGACCTCGTGCAGCAGTTCGAGGCTGCCTGGACGCCCGAACAGCTCGCCATGCACCGAGAGGCCGCAGGTAAGCTCCACCGCATCATCATGGACGCTTTCGCCGAGATCGCCCGCCGCATCCGTGCCGACGAGCCGACGACCGAGTACGACATCCAGCAGTTTATCGTCCGCCGCCTCACTGAAGAAGGTATGACCAACGACGGCCCGAACGTCTCCGCGGGCGCGAACACCGCCAACCCGCACTACCAGCCCGACGCCACACACAGCGCGCCCATACGCCGCGGCGACTTCGTCCTCTTCGACGTGTCGGAGAAACTGAAGCGCGCGAGCGCGACCGTCGCCGACCAGACCTGGACGGGCTTCGTCGGCGAGTCGGTTCCCGAAGAGTACGTGCGTATTTTCAACATCGTGCGCGAGGCGCGCGACGCGGCCACAGACTTCGTGCGCAACTCTTTCCGCGAGGGGCGCGTGATACGCGGCGCGGAAGTTGACGACGTGGCGCGCGGGGTGATTAAGCGCGCCGGCTACGGCGAGCAGTTCACGCACCGCACGGGCCACTCCATCGGCGAAGAGGGCCACGGCAACGGCGCGAACATGGACGACTTCGAGACCAGGGACTCGCGCCGCATCATCCCGCGCACCTGCTTCTCCATCGAGCCGGGAATCTACCTCGAAGGACGCTTCGGCGTCCGCTCCGAGATCAACGTCTACGTCAGCGAGCGCGACGCCGAGGTGACGGGCCAGCCCATCCAGACCGAGATTGTCCCGATTCTCAAGCGGCCCTGAGACATTCTTCAAACCCGGAGGCGGCCTGACGGCTGCGGCCAAAAAAAATCATGCGGGCTGAACACATTTCGGGCGCGACCTCGCTTTAAGAGTTGGGGGCCACTTAAAGGAGGTGCAACTCGAATGAGAACGTCAGTCCGCGCTCACATCGCCGAAGCTCTGCTCTGGCTCGCGACGATCTGGTGGGGCGTCTGGTTCGGCGGCCAGCTCTTCAACGCGCTGATGGTCGTACCCATCTTCAGCGCCTCGCCGCCGGGGTCTCTGACCGCCTGGTATCAGAACCGGCGCACGAACGTCCTCGACTTCTTCCTCGTCTTCAACTCGCTCTGGATTTTCCTCGCCCTGCTCGCCTCGCTCGTCGCGGGCTGGAGAGTTCACGCCGTGCGCCGCAAGTGGGTCGCGCTCTCGGCGGTCGCGGCCTTCGTCGCCACGGTCTTCGTGCTCGGCTGGATGGCGCGCACCATCGGGACGCTCATCACGCCGGGCAACGGCCTGAGCGCCGAGCAATCGGTCGCGCTCCTGCGCCTCTGGACGACGGCCAACTGGGTTCGTCTCGGCGTCGAGTTCTGCGGCTTCGTCTTCGCCCTGCGCGCGCTCGGCAGCGGGAGGCAGACTCCGAGGTGAGCAGCGCGGCAGACGGTCACAGCCGTTTGCAGTCGAGTGCGAGTGAAACCGCCGTAGAGTTCGCCGCCCGGCCCGCGCGCGGATTTGACAAGCGCACGCCGCCCGCTGCTTACTGCTCGCGATGCTTAACTTTGCCATCCAGACGGCGCGCGACGCGGGCCGCGTGCTCGCGGAGAAGTTCGGGCGTGCGCTGCAAGTGTCGAACAAGGGCGAGATAGACCTCGTGACCGAGGCCGACCTCGCCTCGGAGCGGCTCATCATCGAGCGCGTCCGCAGCTACCACCCGCGCCACTCGATACTCACAGAGGAGGCGGGCGACGTGGTCGCAGCCGGAGGCGCAGAGAGCGAGTTCAAGTGGATCGTTGACCCGCTTGACGGCACGACAAACTACGCGCACGGCTACCCGGTCTTCTGCGTCTCCATCGCGCTCGAACACCTGGGGCGCGTGGTCGTCGGCGTCGTCTACGACCCCTTTCGTGATGAGCTTTTCGCAGCCGAGCGCGGCGAGGGCGCGACCTTGAACGGTCGGCGCGTGCGCGTCTCCGCGACCGCCGACCTGAATGGTGCGCTCCTGTGCACGGGCTTCCCTTACGACGTGCGCGAGCGCGGCGACTTCGCGCGCCACTTCCGCAACTTCATCATGTCGGCGCAGTCGGTCAGGCGCGACGGGGCCGCCGCGCTCGACCTCGCCTACGTCGCCTGCGCACGCTTCGACGGCTTCTACGAAGAGGGCCTCCGCCCCTGGGACGTGGCCGCCGGAGTCCTCTTAGTTGAAGAGGCCGGCGGGCGCGTCACGCACTACGACGGCCAGCCCTTCGACCACTACCGCCCGCCCATCGCCGCCAGCAACGGCCTCGTCCACGAAGCGATGC
>JALZHC010000708.1 GCA_030914105.1 Acidobacteriota bacterium | reverse complement strand
CGCCCATAGCTCCCACTCCCTCATCGTGTCGAAGATGGGGTGGGAGCGGTAGCGGGCGAAGCTGAGCCTCACGCTCGGCTGCACCCGGAGGATGGCCGAACGCTTGTAGAGGAACGGCAGGTCGAACTCATAGACGTTGTGGCCGACGATGAGGTCGCGTCTTTCGTCGAGGCCCCGGAGCTGATTCCAGAAGTCCCTGAAAGTCCTCGCTTCATCCAAGTGCAACCTCAACGTCTGCCTCTCCCTTCCAAGCACGCCGCGGCAGACGACCTCCCCGCCACACTCGATAATCATCCCTACCTCCGCATATTTTCGCACGCACCTCAGCGAACCCTTAGGGGGGTAATGGGACTGATGGTGACGGTCGTCTGGCCGTTCAGACTGCCGAGGTCTGGGCCAATCTGGTAGCTCGCATTGATCTGGTAAGTTCCCGGAGCCTGGATGAAAGTAAAGCTACCGTTCGGGCCAGTCCTGCCGCTGCCAACCGTCTTGCTCGTCGCCGCCTCAACGACCACGATCGCAACACCCTCCAGAGCTACTCCCGCGGTATCGGAGACGAAGACGTGAACCTTGGACCCGCCTGCTCCTTCTTGTTGGACGGTGAGGACGAGGGCCGGAGGCGTCAGCCAGAACCACATCTCGAAGTCGCCGCCCTTGCGGCCGTCGCCCGTCGGCAGGATCAGGTCTGTCCGCCCGGTAGAGCTCAACGTCCCAAACGCGTCCCCGTCCAGATAGAGGAAGTTCGTGTCGGCGGTGTTCTGCGACCAGACGAAGTTACCTTTGAGCGTGAGGCGGGCGAGGATACGGTCGGCGACCTCAAGCGTCGAGAGTCTTTGGAAGAGTTTGGTTTGCAGCCAGGTGTTGGCGTCCTGAGTCGGCGTCCAGAGTATCGTATTCTCCTCAACCCTGACCGAACCGGCCACGATCAGGCTCCGGAAGCCGAAGAACTTCCCCGGGGCGAACTCCCACAGGCGTGCTTCTTCGCCGAGCGGGTAAGGTAAGTCCAGGGCCAGGAAGCAGGTAGGCTTTTCGCGGGCTGGTTGGTTGGGGAATTTGGACGCCGGATCGGGGGGAGGCGGCCCGAAGCATTTCAGTGTGATTGCGCCGTCGCAGTTGACCATGAAGCCGCCGGCCAGACGCGCGACCATGACGAGCGTGTCGTTGCGCAGCTTCCGCCCGTCCCCCGTCAAGACATTCGTAATCCTGACGCCCGAATCCGATTCCGGTGCGCGCTTGCAGAGCGCGTCCAGCGCCTCCTGGACATTCGTCACCTTCACCTGCGAGAGGTCGGGGCACTGCTCCGCGTTTGGGGTGTAGGCCACGTTACTGGCGACGCTGAGGTTCGCGGTAAAGAGAACCGACGTGGGCGGAGTGACCGACGGCGGGGAGTTATCAACCAGGCTCGCCTTCACTTGTTGGGCGGGCATCGAAGAGTCGAGCGTCCAGGTGGCGGTCGCGATTCCGTCCGCACCCGTGATGACGGGCTCAATCGGGCTGACCTTGCCGCTGCCGGCCATCACTTCAAACTTGACCGCCTGGCCCCCGGCCGGGCCGCATGCGTTGGCCGCTAACACTGTCAGTTGGGCGAGGGGCTTTTGAGGCATGACCACCTGGTCGTTACCGCTGACCTCGTAGAGGCTGACGAGGTGAGAGAGTTGGTCAATGGCCTTCTGGACGGTGTTGCGCGCTTTCAGCGTCGCGCACATCGCGTCGGGGCTGTAGGCGACGTGGCTCGCCAGGCTGACGTTTGCGCTGAAGCGGACGGTCACCGGCGGAACCGTCCCGTCGCCTTCAATCTTCGCCTCGACTTCCTGAAACGGCACCGTGGGGTCGGGCGTCCAGAGACACGTCCAAAGCCCGTCCGCGCCGACCTTGACATGGGCGACGTCGGAGTCCCGCCCGCCCTCGGCCCTGACTACGCCGATGAAGGTGTCCCGGTGCGGCTTCACGACGCTGAAAGTTACCTCGAGCTCCTTATTCGTAATCGGCCCGCAGCTGTTAGCGACGACCGCTTTCAAAGTGATGGGCGGGTCGCCGGGCACGACTTCCTGCCCGTCGCCGCTGACCTTGTAGAGGCTCGTCAACTGCGACAGGCGGGCGAGCGCGTCCTGCACGTTCGTCCGGTTTTGCAGCGAGGCGCAGTCGCCGGGCGTGTAGGCGACCTGCGAGGCGATGCTCAGGTTGCCGTTGAAGCGAACCACGGGCGGCAGCGGTGTGATGTTGGGGTCGAGAAGCGAGAGGTCAATCGGGTTGATGTCGAGCAGCCGCGCCTCGACCTGCTGGCTCGGGCTCGCGCCGGGGTCGAGCTTCCAGAAACAGTTCGCGACGCCGGAGGAGCCGGCGACGACGATGAGCGTCTCTTTAGCTCCCGCGCTTGCAAGGCCGTCGCGGGTTATGGCGAGGAGGCCCCCTTTCTGCGTCGTGAAACGCACGGGCGCGCCGGCGACGGGCGTGCGCCCGTTGAAGACGCCGGCCTGTAGCGGATGCGGCAGCGGGTTGTTCGGCATCGCCTCCTGCCCGTCGCCGCTGACGTAGAAGAGGCTGGTCAGCTCCGTGACATTCGGGAAGAGGTTGCGGCAGTCCTCCGACTCGGCGAAGTTGTTGCCGTCCCAGCGCAGCAGCGCCAGGCGGCAATAGTGATGCTGTATGCCGAAGGGCGGCAGCGCCGCCGGCCCGCCCGCGTCCTGCGGCCACTCGATGTTGCCGGACTGCGCGTCGGCCGTGGCCGTGCGCGCGGGGATGTTCCAGTAGTCGCCGGTCTTCAAAGAGCCGGGGAGGAAGCGCACCTGCACGCCGCTCTCCAGGTCGAGGAAGTGGTCTACGACCGTGTCGGGGTAATACTTGACGGCGCCGACTCCGTCCCAGCGCCGCAGTTTGGGGTTGCGCGTCAGGGGCGAGGGCTTGACGTTCAGCGTGATGAGGTTGAGCGCCGCGTCCACCTTGACGATCTGGACCAACTGCCCCGGCTGCCCGTTCAACTCAAGCCCGTCGTCAATGATCTCGGCCCACTG
>JALZHC010000707.1 GCA_030914105.1 Acidobacteriota bacterium | reverse complement strand
AGGTGATGGTGCTCTTGCAGGAGGCCGTGTTCATGAACGCCGGGTCGTAGGTCATCAGGCCGAAGTCTTCATCACCGGTCTTGATCTGGCGCAAGTCCATCGCGCGGATAGTGCCGTCGGTGATGGGGACTTCGTATTCTGTGCCCGTGCGGTTGTCGGTGATGGTCAAGGTCTCTTTGCTCGCGCTCATGGCAAATTCTTCCCTTCCGTCTGCGTCCGTCGTCTCGGCTGTTTGGGTGTCTAGTAACATAGTAATTCCTTTCTCAGATTTGCTCAAAGGCCGCGCGCAGGTCTCCCGGAATGTCGCTCCGGTCTTCGGGACAAAAAGTAGAGGGCAAAAGAGAAGACGGCGGGCACACACTCTCTCACCGCTTGCGGTTGATGAGAGCCGCTGTGTCCGCCGTTACATCTCTTTCTTTTGCCTTTTTACTTTTGACTTGTCTTCGGGAGTTGCCACGCGTCGCGCAGGCGCGCGTACTCGGCTTCGGGCAGTTGGACGAGCAGGGGGCGCTTCTTGGCGTCGAGCCAGCCGAGCAGTTCTTCGAGGACGGGCTGCGCCATCGCCGTGCAGCCAGCAGTGCCTTTGGAGGGGCCGGCCCAGATGTGCAGGAAGATGCAGGAGCCGCGGCCCGCGACCGGCGGGTTCGCGTTGTGCTCGACGACGACGCCCCAGCGGTAGCCCTCTACCGCGCGCATGCGCTCCGAGCTTTTCCAGTCAACGTCACGCGCGCCGTTTCTCTCGACGACGAGGTTGTAACGCCGCGAGCTTACGTCGTCCACGCACTCCGTGCCTTCATCGAGCGGCGTGTAAGGGAGCTTCAGCCAGGACGCCTCGCGTGGCGGCGCGTAGCCGAAGGCCGGGCCGAGCCGGAAGACTCCGGCGGGCGCTCTGCCGTCGCCCTCCTTCTTGGAGGGGCCGTCGCCGGTCTGCGCGTTCAGCCCCGCGCCCCACCCCAAACCGCTTCTCCCGACGACGACCGGAACCTTCTCGCCGACGCGCCGCCACGCAGACTTCGAGTCCTTCCGCTCGAAGCGTTCGAGCGTGCCTTCGACCGCGCCCCAGTCGCGCGTCGTCACCAGAAGCAGTTGCCGCGAGCGCGCCAGCGGGTCGCGCGACCCTTTTTCGTCGCGCGCGTGCTTCGACTGCGCCGAGGCCGAGCCGTCAGCCAGCGTCAGCAGGGCGCAACAGACAAACAGGAAGATTGATTTGCGCATGTCCTCAAAAGCCTTCTGAAGATTTCAGACGCGGAGAGCGGGCCGGACGTTTATAGCACTTCCGCGCCGCCGAAGACCAAGCCGCGCGCAATCAGTTTCGCCGCCTGATACTTTTCGGCGGACGGCTGCGCGTTAGTTTGTGAAGCGAAAGAAGCGGGGCGGAGAGAACGCCCCCGGCCTCGCACCCGTCGGCGCGAGCGCACGACACACTGTTTGACTTTTCAGGAGGAGAATCATGCTAGTCATTCGCACACACAGGCCCGCGCCCGGCAGGCGTCTCGCACTGCTGCTCACAGCCATCGCGCTCGGCGTGGCCTTCCAACTGCTCTCACCCTTCGACGCGGGCCGCGTCTCTGCGCAGGCCGGCGGCCCCGCAGCGCGCCAGATCGCCTTCGACCGCGACGGCGAAATCTTCAAGATGAACGCCGACGGCACGGGCCAGACAGACCTCGGCCCCGGCTACGACCCCGCGTGGTCGCCCGACGCGCAGAAGATTGCCATCACCTACCCGGAGACGACCGAGACGAGCAACATCTACGTCATGGACGCCGACGGCTCGAACCGCGTCGCGCTCACCGACTCCGGCAACGACTTCGGGCCGGCCTACTCGCCCGACGGCTCGCGCCTGGCCTTCACGAGCTACCGCGAGCCGGAGCCGCCCTACGGCAGCCCCTACCGCATCTACCTCATGAACGCCGACGGCACCGGCCAGCAGAAACTCTTCGCGAACACGCCTTCGGGCCTGAGCGCCGAGTTGCAGCCCGCCTGGTCGCCCGACGGCCAGAGGATCGCCTTCATCGGCGAGTCAATCGAGGGCGGACTCTCGGTCGCGGACATCTACGTCGTGGGCGCTGACGGCAGCGGCCTCATGCGCCTGACGACCTTCGGCAACATCGAATACTCGAACACGCTCGCCTGGTCGCGCGACGGCCGGGCGGTAGCCTTCACTGCGCAGCGCGACATCCAGACCATCAGCGCCGAGGGCGCGGGCGTGCTCACGAACCTCACGAACAGCGGCGCGAGCGACGAAGGCCAGCCGTCTTACACTTCCGACGGCTCGCAGCTCGTCTACGCATCGAACAACTTCACGAACGACGCGCTCGACGGCATCTACGTCATGAACGCCGACGGGACGGCCGCGACCTTCACGGGCGCGAAGGGCGCAGACCCCGAATGGAAGCCGGAGAAGGTCGCGCAGCCGACGCCCACGCCGACGCCCGACCCTTCGCCGTCGCCTTCACCCGAACCGTCGCCCAGTCCGTCGCCTGAACCGTCGCCGAGTCCTTCACCGAGTCCGTCGCCCTCGCCGTCGCCGACCCCGGCCCCGGCTTGCGTCGAGGAGGTCACGAACGCGGTCGCGCAGGCGATTGAACGGCCCGGCAGCCAGTCGCGCAAGCAGGTCAGGCACACCATCTACGTGCGCAACACTTCGGGCCGCGCCTTGAACGGCCTCGTCCACTTCGTCTTCGACGGCCTGCCGGCGAGCGTCGAAGGCGACAAGAACACGACCTTCTTCCGCACGCGCTGCGCCGAGCCTCTGGGGCGCAAGTTCACGACGGTCGGCGTGGGCCTGAACGAACTCGTCTGGCAGCCGGGCCAGGTCATCAAGCTCGAAGTGGACTTCTTCAACCCCGACCGCGAGCAGATAAATTACAACCTCCGCATCTACACGGGGCCGGGCTATCCGTGAGGCCGGAGAGCGTTGGCAGATGAACGATGCCGCCCGTCGTGCTGCGCAGCACGACGGGCGGCATCGCGTTTTCGGATTCAAACTACGAACGAGCTAAGCGCCGGACTTCA
>JALZHC010000144.1 GCA_030914105.1 Acidobacteriota bacterium | reverse complement strand
TCCTTGTTCAGTCATCTCCGTAAAACTCCTTGTCGAAGTGTCACTCGCGGTCGCCGCCGACCGACGCCGTGGATTTTAGAAAGGGCGCGCGCGTGGCCGAAGGCTTTTGTGATGAGGCGGACGCGCCGCGTGATGAAACGGACTCGACCGCGCGCGCCGCGCCCCGCCTCTTTACTCTTCGTTTACAAGAGCCGCCGCTTCAAAGACTGTTGCCGAGCGCCGACTGCAACTTCTCGCGGTAGCTGCGCGAGAGCGTGAGCCGCGTGCCTTCGTGGAGGATGACGTGATACTCGCCGTGCGACCAGGGCTGAAGCTCCTTGATGCGGTCGAGGCGGACGATGGCCGAGCGGTGGATGCGGACAAACTCTTTGGGGTCGAGCTGCGACTCCAGCCCGCTGATGGTCTCGCGCAGAAGGTATGCCTTCTTGCCCGCGTGGATGTTGACGTAGTTGCCCTCGGCCTCGATCCAGTCAATCTCGTCCGTGTTGAGGAAGAAGACTCGGCCCCCCGTCTTAACGACGAGGCGCTCGCTGTAGCGCGGCTGCTCGCTCATCTGTTCGAGGAGGCGCAGGATGCGCTCGTCTATCTGCGAGCCGTTGTCGCGGCGCAGGTGTCGCTTGGCGCGCTCGATGGCGGCCTGGAAGCGCTCGCGGTCGAAGGGCTTCAAGAGGTAGTCGAGCGCGTGAACCTCGAAGGCGCGCACGGCGTAGTGGTCGTAGGCCGTGATGAAGATGACGGGCGGCAGTCCTTCATCCTTTAACGCTTCGAGCACGGCGAAGCCGCCGACCTCCGGCATCTGCACGTCGAGCAGGATGAGGTCGGGGCGAATGGTCTGGATGGCCTCGATGGCCTCTGCGCCGTTCGCGCACTCGCCGACGACGCGGATTTCGGGGTCGGCGGCAGCCATCCCGCGAATCTTCTCGCGCGCCAGCGGCTCGTCGTCAACGACGAGCACGCGGATGGGCGCTTGAGCGGCGTCCGTCATAAAAAGCCGTGAATCGTAAATCGTAAATCGTGAAATAGTGGTTGCGCGCTCGCACGGCCTGAGCGGTAAATCGAAAGCCCGGCGGGGGTGGCCGAACCATTTACGATTTACGATTCACGATTTACTAAGAATAAAACACTGCGCCGGAGTTGTTTGTGGCAAAAAAGGGCTCCGGGTTTCAGAAAATTTTTGTTTCTCGGTTGACGAGGGTTCCGAGACTTCGGGGCTTCAGTCTCTGGCGGCGGGGATTTCGAGCGTCACCAAAAGCCCGCCGCCCGGAGCGTTCGACAGCTCGAAGCGGTGCGCCGCGCCGTAAAGCTGCGCGAGCCGCGCCCGCGTGTTTGAAAGCCCCAGGCCCTCTCTGACTTTGCCGTTCGGCTTTGTGATGGCCGAAAGCCCCGGCCCGTTGTCCCTGACCTGTATACGCAGCGAGCCGTTCTCCCGTTTCGCCGAAATTTCGACGTGGCCGGGCGAGGTCTGCTGCGCGAGGCCGTGGCGCAGGGCGTTCTCAACGATGGGCTGGAGGATGAGGTTCGGGACGGGCGTGTCGAGCGCGCGCGGCTCGACGTCGAGGCTCGTGGTGAGACGATCCTGAAAGCGCACGCGCTCGATGTCGAGGTAGCAGCGGAGGAACTCCAGCTCCTTCTGGAGTGAGACCTCCTGCGCGCCGGAGTTTTCGAGCGTGAGCCGGAGGAAGTCGCCGAGTCGCGCGATCATGTGGTCGGCGGTTTCGGGGTCGCGGTGGACGAGCGCGGAGATGGAGTGGAGTGTGTTGAAGAGGAAGTGCGGCTGGAGCTGCATCTTCAAGGCTTGAAGCTGCGCCTGTGTGAGCTGCGTCTCCAACTGCGAGGCGCGCAGCTCGCCTTCGCGTAACCGCCGGTAGTAGCGCAGAACCTGATTGAAGAGGAGGATGAGGCCGTAGATGCCGTAGTTCTCCGAAGAGTTATAGACGATCCACTGGAGCGTCGCCATCGGGTGATAAGGCTTGTCGGGCGCGTTGACGAAGAGGAAGTGGTAGCTGAGCTGGAACGCGCCGGAGATGGCGACGACGAACAGGGTGGCGAACAGAAGATGGAGTGCGAGGCTGCGCCACCACTGTCGCCCCTCGACCGGGAACTTGTCCGCGAGCCGGAGCACGACGAGCGTGCCGAAGGCCCAGAGGTACGGGTAGAGGAACTGCGTCGATGCCGCCTCGCGCCAGGTAATCGGCTTCTGGCTCAGGCGGTAGGTGTAGTAGAGCTGGCCCGTGAAGAAGAGGGCCAGAACAGTCCAGACGCCGAAGGAGGCGGCCCAGCGCGTCCAGCCGCGCCGACGCGCCCGCGCGGTCGTCGTCGTCGCTCGCGGCTGAAGCGGGCCGCCTTCAGAGTGAAGCGGGCCGTCTTCGGAACTCTCGGTCTCGAACATTTTCGCGGGACGCGTCCCTTCTTCCGACGCAGCAGGCCCGTCCGTCGCGGTCTCAACTGCCGCGCGTGGCCGGCGAGGGGGATGTCTGGTTTGGAGCCGCGCGCCGGGTGCGGGCGTCCGGCGCGGAATGGCGAATATAAGCGCGCGCGCCGCCCCGTGTGAAGCGGAGAGTGACGAAGCGGACTGCCGCCGTGACGGACGGGCGCGGGCCCTGGGTAGGGGCGGCGGCGTTGAACGAAGAGCAGAGGCGGCGGCGTTGAACGACGGCGGCGGCGCGTGCGTTTAGTATCTTAGCCGACGCAGAGAGAGACCAAACGGGCGGACGAAAAACCGAAGATGCGAATCACTGAACTTGAGGCCGGCGGCGGGCACGAGCTTCTGCTGGAGTGCGCGGAAGAGTCTGCGGGCTACCGCGGACTCATCGCCGTCCACAGCACAAGGCTCGGCCCCGCGGTCGGCGGCACGCGCTTCTGGAATTACGCGAGCGTCGAAGAGGCCGTCACGGACGCGCTGCGACTCTCGCGCGGCATGACCTACAAGAACGCGCTCGCCGGCCTGCCGCTCGGCGGCGGCAAGTCCGTCATCATCGGCGACAACCGCACGCGCGAGCGCGAACCGCTCTTTCGCGCGCACGGTCGCTTCGTCGAAACCTTAGGCGGTCGCTACATCACCGCAGAGGACGTGGGCACGAGTCCCGCTGATATGGAGATCGTGCGCGGAGAGACGCGCCACGTCGCCGGCCTGCTCGACCGTTCGGGCGACCCTTCGCCCGTGACGGCGCACGGCGTCGTGCGCGCGATACAGGCGTCGGCGCGCTTCCGCTGGGGTTCGGACGAGCTGAAGGGCAGGCGCGTCGCCATTCAGGGCCTCGGCCACGTCGGCTACAATCTCGCGCGCGAGCTGCGCGCGGCGGGCGCGCGCCTCTTCGTCTCGGACACCGACGAGGCGCGTGTGCGCCGCGCGGTCGAAGAGCTCGGAGCGGCGCAGGCCGCGCCTTGGGAAATCTACTCGGTCGGCGCGGACATCTTCGCGCCGTGCGCGCTCGGCGGCGTGCTGAATGACGAGACGATACCGCGGCTTAAAGTTGAGATCGTCGCCGGGGCGGCCAACAACCAACTGCTCGAAGCACGCCACGGCGACGCGCTCGCGGCGCGCGGCATCCTCTACGCGCCCGACTACGTCGCCAACGCCGGCGGCATCATCAACGGCTGCGTCGAGCTGCTCGGCTGGCAGCCTACGGAAGCGCGCCGCAAAGTCGAAGCCATCTACGACACTCTCCTCAAAGTCTTCCGCATCGCGCGCGCCGAGTCCGTCTCGCCGCACGTCGCCGCCGACCGCCTCGCCGAAGAGCGGCTCAACAAAAGAAGGCAAAAGTAAAAAGGCAAAAGGCAAAAGTGAAGAGATAAGAGACGGCGCGGCCCTCATCATCGGATGATTGATGAGGGCCATGCTGTCTGCCTATTCCTGCTGTCCGTCTTTCTCTTTTGCCTTTTGCCTCACTGCCGGTTGACGCTCGCCGACTCGTTCAGGGTCAGGTGGAAGGTCGTGCCCTTCTCAAGCCGGAGGTTGCCGCCTGCGAGTGAGAGCGTCGAGCCGCCGGAGGCGTCGGCGCTGGCCGACTGTGTGATCTGAATCTGGCCGAGCGTCTGGCCGACGCCGCGCGTGACGCCGCCGACGGTGTCGCCGGTCGTGCCGACAACGTCGCCCGCGGTGTTGCCGGCGGCATTCGTCACGCCGCCGACCGTGTTGCCGACCGCGCCGAGCAGACCGCCGCCCGAAGACGAAGAGCCGCCGGAGGTGCGCGCCGTCGTGCGGCTGCTCGTGCCGGAGTCAGCGCTGAGGTCTCCGCCTTCGGAGCGCGCGTGCGCCCTGGCCTGCGTGACCGAGTCAATCGTGGCGGAGATCGGCGTCGAGAGCGAGCCGCTCTCCAGGCGGTCGAAGAGAACCGTGACGGACGAGGCGGCGCTCTCCTTCGCGCGCCGCTGCACGTCGGCCACGCGGCCCACGAGCCGCGAGCCTTTCCTGACGACCGTCTGTCCGTTCGACTTGATGTCTTCAGTCGTCTTCAGCAGCACGCGGTCGCCGACGCGCGCGCGGCTTACGTCGAGCGTGTCCTGAAGCTCCGCCGTGAGGCGCGTCCCCGACGCGATGTCGAGGTGACGCCCCTGCGCGCTCGCGGAAGTTGAAGAGTCGGCACCGGCGCGCGCGCGCGTCGTGCCCTGCGTCTGTGCGAATGAGACCGCGGCGCTGGCGACGACTGCCAGGGCCGCTGCAAGAAAGCTTCGGCGCATAGAATTCCCTCCCGGAATTTTTACCGCGCCCAAGGTCGGGTCGGGCGCGCGAAATGTTTCGAGCGCCCGCGCGCGGCCTCTCGCCTCCACGCCTTCCGCGTGACGATGACGAGCGGGGACGCGCGCGGGCACGAGTGAGATGCTTGAGAGGGTAGAGGAAGTCAGTCCGCGACGGATTGCGTTTCGGTTACATTACGTTTGCGGGAACGAGGCCGACCACGGCAACTTTCAGTTGAGAGAATAACGGAACATTAACCACCGCAGACACAGAGGACACGAAGACGGCACAGAGGAATTCAAGATTTGAGATTTCAAATCTGAAACCCTGAATTCCTCTGTGCTCCCTCTGTGCCCTCTGTGTCTGCGGTGGTTAGCTTTACTCGTTATCCGTTCGAGTGAAAGTTGCTGTCCCTCATGTCACTCGTCCGCGCCGAAAGCCGCGAGCAGGCTGGCGACATCTTCGTGCTCGTTGTCGCGCGCGAGCTTGAGGGCCGTATCGCCCTCTTTGTTCTTCAGGCTCATGTCTGCTCCGGCCAGGACGAGCGCCCTCACGTTCTCGACGAGACCCTCCTGCGCCGCAGCCATCAACGCCGTCTGACCTTCATCATTCTTCGCGTTGACCTTCGCGCCGGCCTCGATGAGGACTCGCAGCACGTCCACGTTCACGCGGCCCGCCGCGAGCGTCAGCGCCGTGTCGCCTTCATTGTCCTTGAGGTTCACCTTCGCGCCCGCCGAGAGCAGCGCGCGCGCGATGTCCGGCGAAGTGTCTTCGCCCAGAGACATGAGCGCGGTCTGCCGCGAGCCGTCTCTGAGGTTCACGTCGGCCCCCGCTTCGATGAGCGCCGACACGATCTCCGCGCTGCCCTGCCCGACGGCCTCCGCGAGCGCGGTCGTGTGTGTGGCCTTGTCCAGGACGTTGGCGTCAGCGCCCAGCGCCAGAAGCTGCTTGACGGCTTTCAGGTCGCCGTCGGACGCGGCCTGCACCAGAGGCTCTTTCGGCAGGACGATCATCGGCCCGCCCATGGTGACGAGCCTGACCATACGCTCCCCGCCCGGCCCCTGTGCTTCCTGCCGGCCCGGCGCTTCCTGCTGACCCGGCGCTTCGAGCCTCGCGTCCTCCGTCTGCTCCGCGCCCTGTTTCAGCTCGATGTCGGCCGACTCGAACGCGGCGAGGCCCGCGGCGACGACCTTCAGCGAGTATGTCCCGGCCGGAAGAGACTTGAAGCGGTAGACCCCTTCCCCGTCAGTGAAGCCGTCGCGCTCAGTGCCCGTCTCCCTGTTCGTCAGCGCCACGTATGCGTTGGGGATGACCGCGCCGTCTGCGTCGAAGGCCGTCCCCTGAAGCGACGCGCCGTCGCTTTCGTGTGCGCCGGCAGCGGCGGCGCGGACGACGCGCTCGGCTGCGTTCTGCGCGGCGACACTGGTCTGCGTGCCGGTCTGCGCGGACGCCGGCGCGCTCAGCGTGAGCATCGCGCCGAAAGCGCCGGCGGCGAGCTTCGAGGCGCGGCGGGCTATCTGTTGGAGCCGCACGGCGGGGGCCGTGAGGACAGAGCCGTCGGGCCTTCGGTAGTAGCGTATGCAGAGGCGGCCTCCGGACTCGCGGACGAGCCGGCGCGCGTCGCTCCTCGTCATGGACGAGAGGTTCGTGACGTTCAGACTACAGTGGCTGCAAAATCTGACCTGGTCGTTGCCGACCATCGAGTCCCAGTCGGCGTCGCAAGGCTCAGGGATGCGTATGCGTTCGAGGAGGTCGGTTCGTCTCGGCATGGGCGTGCTCCTTCCGTTTCGGCAAAAGAGTGGGCCGAGAGCCTGGGGAGACGCTCTGACGTTACCTGTCTTGATGTGACTCCGACCCCGGAGTCGCAGGCTTTGGCCCTCAGATGCAGAGTGCGCGCCTCTCTGTTGTCGAGGGGGCGGATAAAATTAAGGGTCGCGCATGCTTCGCCACGCCTCCGTCTCTCGTCTCACGGATAGACAAGCGCGCGGGCCGTAGGGTTCCCACGGCGGAGTTAAAATTTTTCCGCGTGAGAGAGCCGGGCCGCTTCCGCGTGCCTTCAAGCTCGAAGGGAAAGATTCGCGGCGCGTCCAGACGAGCCGCCGACGAGATGAGGAAGAGAAGGCTTGGGGCTGCTTCGTGCGACCGCTCAGGAAGATGAGAAACGAACAGGGCCGCCTTGAATGGCGGCCCCGCGACTGAAGTGGATTAGCACGGCTGCGACGCGTCGCCGATGAGTCAACGACGCGCCGCAGTCGTGTTCTATCAAAGCGACGGCGGGCGAACGAACCCGTCGTCACCTCTCCTCGAAGTGTTGCGCGAGCAGTTTACTTGCAGTCCGGGTGGTGGCAGGTGCAGCCGATCTCCATCATGTGAACCTTGGCCGCGTCCTCGCACTCCTCGCTGCAATACTTGCTGCCCTGCGCCGCCGGGCAACTGCACGTCGAGCGCGCGCACTTGTTCTGCGTCTTCTCGTCCGCCATCTCAACCTACCTCCCTTTTTCGACTCGTCGCGGTCGGGATTCTTTGAGCTAAGTTTCATCCCTCTCCGCCGCAAAGGTCAAGCCAAAAAGCAAGGATGAAGGCGGAAGGATGAAGGATGAAGTGAAGAGCAGTAGCCGGTAGTCAGTATCCAGTATCCAGTAGGAAAGCAGTTGTCTTTATGCTGGCTACTGTCTACTGGCTACTTCTTCATCCTTCATCCTTCCGCCTTCATCCTTGCCCTTCACGGTGCTTGCTGGACAACGATGCGGACGCGCTCCTTGCCGACCTGGATTTCGAGCGGGTTGCCGAGCTGTATGGGGATGGTCTTGCCGTTGACGTTGATTTCGAGCGGGGGGACGTTCGACGATGCGGCGGCGCTCGCGGCACCGCCCGCGCCCGTCGTGCTCGAAGC
>JALZHC010000706.1 GCA_030914105.1 Acidobacteriota bacterium | reverse complement strand
ACGACGATCTCGTGGCGTCCGGTCGCGGTCTTGGCGGCGTGGATGGCCGTGTCGTCGGCCTCCGTGCCGCTGTTGGTGAAGAAGGATTTCTTCAGACGGCCCGGCGTGATTTGATAGAGCTTCTCGGCGAGGTCGGACTGCGGCTTGTTGGCGTAGAGCGTCGAAGTGTGCTGGAGCGTCCGCACCTGCTCGACGACCGCGTCCGTCACCCGTGGGTTCGCGTGGCCGACGCTCACGGTGAGTACGCCGCCGAAGCAGTCGAGGTACTTGTTGCCCTGGTCGTCCCACACGTACTCGCCCTCGCCGCGCACGAGCGCGATTGGTTCTTTGTAGTACATCGCGACGGCGGGGAAGAGAAACTCTTTGTGCTTCTCGACGGTCTCAGAGGGGGTCGGCTTCGTTTCGGTAGCTTTCGCTTGCGGTTCTGCTGTGCTCATCAGTAAAGGTTTCCTTCCCGCTTTCTGCCTGTGTAGTCAACGTAGACGACTTTCAATTCGGTGTAGAAGTCGAGCGCGGTCGAGCCTTGCTCGAAAGCGCCGACGCCGGTGGACTTGATGCCGCCGAAGGGGACGTGCGCCTCGCCGCCGGTCGTCGGCGAGTTGATGTGCGTCATGCCGGTCTCGATCTCTTCGACGAAGCGGAAGATGCGCGCGGCGTCGTTGGTGAAGATTGAAGAGGAGAGACCGTACTCGCAGTCGTTGGCGACCTGCATGGCTTCGTCGAAGTCGCGCACGCGCAGCACGGAGAGGACGGGGCCGAAAATCTCCTCGCGCGCGATTCTCATGTCGGGCGTGACGCGGTCGAAGACCGTCGGCTTGATGAAGAAGCCTTTGCGCAGGGAAGCGCCGTCGGCGACCTCGCCGCCGCAGACCATCTCCGCGCCGTCCTCGCGCCCGATATCCATGTAGCGCAGCACCGACTTGAACTGGCTGGCGTCAACAATCGGCCCGACGTCCGTATCGGCGCTCATGCCGTCGCCGAGCCGCAGAGAGCGCGCGCGCTCGCTTAAGCGCGCGACGAACTCGTCGGCGACCGACTCGACGACGACCGCGCGGCTCGTCGCCGTGCAGCGCTGGCCCGTCGAGCCGAAAGCGCCCTGCGCCGTTGACTCGACCGCCAGGCTGAGGTCGGCGTCTTCGAGCACGACAACAGGGTTCTTGCCGCCCATCTCGCACTGCACGCGCACGCCGCGCCGCGCCGCCTGCTCGTAGAGCTTGAGGCCGACCCCGTTCGAGCCGGTGAACGAGATGGCGCGCACCGCCGGATGGTTGACAATCTCGTCGCCCGCGTCCGAGCCTGAGCCGAGGATGAGGTTCAGGACGCCCGCAGGGATGCCCGCCTCGGCGAAGATTTCGACGATGCGCGCGGCCGTCCCCGGCGTGTTGGTCGCGGGCTTGAAGACGACCGTGTTTCCGGCGACGAGCGCGGGCGCGAGCTTCCAGACGGGGATGGCGACGGGGAAGTTCCAGGGCGTGACGACGGCGACGACGCCGTGCGGCTGCTTGACCGTGTAGGCGAAGTTCGAGGGAAGCTCTGAAGGAATCGTCTCGCCCGTCATCCTACGCGACTCGCCCGCGACGAACTCGGCGACGTTGATCGAGCGTTGCAGCTCGCCGCGCGACTCCGAGACGGTCTTACCTTCTTCGCGCGTGAGCAGGCGCGCGAGGTTCTCTTTGTCGTCTTCCAACAGGCGCGCGGCGCGTGCGACGATGCGACCTCGCGTGGGCGCGGGAGTCGCGCGCCAGGAGCGGAAGGCTTCCGCCGCGGCCTCGACGGCGCGGCGTGCCTCTTCGCGCGTCGAGAGCTTGACGACGCCGACCACGTCGTCCGTGTTGGCCGGGTTGATGTTCTCGAACGTCCTGGTCGAGGCGGACTCGACCCACTCGCCGTTGATGTAGTTGCGGTATGCTTCCATCCTTCAGGGTTCTCGCGTGAGCGCGCGCCACAACTTCGGCGCGCGCTCGAAAAAGATCAGGCGGGCGGCGGCACGTGCGCCGCCGCTTCAGACCGTAGACTTCTCCCGCGCAGGCTCCGCCGCGGCCCCAGCCTTCCTTCCGGGCAGCGGGATGAGCATCGGCACGCGCCGCTTGTATTCGGCGTACTCAGTGTGGAAGCTCTGAAGGTCGCGCTCTTCGAGCTGGATGGCGACGAGCATGTACGCGGTCGTGGCGACGGCGAAGAGGAGGTGGCCGAACGTCATCACCGGCGTCGCCCAGAAGGCGATGATGAAGCCGAGCAGCAGCGGGTGGCGCACGAACTTGTAAAAGGCCACCGTCTTGAACGGCAGGTGTGTATACTCGCTCCCTTGCATGTGCAGGTAAACCTGCCGGAGGCCGAAGAGGTCGAAGTGGTTGATGAGCCAGGTCGAGAGGAGCACAATCAGCCAGCCCGCCGCGAAGAGCGCGAGCAGAGCGTAACGCCCGGCTGCGTTCTGGACGCTCCACACCACGCCGGTAATCGGTCGCCACTGCCAGAAGAGCAGAATGAGCACGAGGCTTGAGAGCAGGACGTAAGTGCTCCGCTCGACGTGTTGCGGGACGAGCTTCGTCCACCAACGCTTAAAGGCCGGACGCGCCATGACGCTGTGCTGCACGGCGAAGAGTCCGAGCAGGACGGCGTCTATCAAAAGCGCCGTCGCGAACGGTGTGGCCGGGCCGCCATAGTCAATCGTCTTCGGCACGGCGAAGTTGCCGACGAAGCCGATGGCGTACAGGAAGGTGAGGAGGAAGACGGGGTAGACGACTACGCCGTAAACGAAAGAAAGTGTTCGACCCACAGCTTGAATCCTCCTTTGGTGTTTTGGCGTTTAAGCGCGGGCCGCTGACGACGGCTGCCCGGAGGGAGAAACGTCGGCCAGCGGCGACCTCTTTGAAACGAAAAGCCCCCGCCGTTTTGAAACGGAAAGCCCCCGCCGTCGGCGGAGCCGTTGGGAAAAAGAGAGCGTATTCGATAAGCTTGGGAGCGCGCGAGCGCCGCCCCGTTCGGCCCGCGCCAGCGGCCTTGTCCGAAGCGCGGGA
>JALZHC010000705.1 GCA_030914105.1 Acidobacteriota bacterium | reverse complement strand
CCCGCAGACCGTGCAGAACGTCGTGACCTACAACGTCGTCATCGATGTCGGCAACCCCGAACAGAAGTTGAAGCCGGGCATGACCGCCAACCTTTCGATCACGATTGACGAGCGCAACGACGTGCTCAAGGTTCCGAACGCGGCCTTGAGGTTCACGCCGCAGTCGTCCGAACAGAGCGGCAACACCTGGCGCGGCGGCTCCGGCAACGACGGCGGTTCTCGACGCGGCGCGGGCCGGCAGTCGAACGGCACCGGCGGCGCACAGGCCGGAGGCGGCGGCGCGGGCGGCGCAGGCAGTACGAACGGTGCTAACGGTGCCGACGCAAGCGGCGGGGCGGGAGACGGCGCTTCGCAGCAGGGCGCGCACACTCAGTTCGCTTCGTCAACGTCGCCCGTGCTTGCGGGGCAGTTGCGCCGCGTGTGGGTGCTCGGCGCGGACGGCAAGCCGCAGCCGCGTCGCATCCGCGTCGGCCTGACCGACGGCTCTTCGACCGAGGTCGTCGAAGGCGACCTGAAAGAGGGCGACGTGGTCATCACGGGCCAGACCCTCAGCGCCGCGAGCAAGTCGCAGAACAGCAACGCGCAGTCCGCGCCTCCGGGCTTCGGCGGCGCGCCGCGCTTCGGCGGAGGCGGGGGCGGACAGCGCGGCGGCGGAAGGTAAACAGGGCGGCAACGAATCGCAGGAGAATTTTAAGTCATGCAGGCGACACTTGAGATCGGCAGGCAGGAGCAGGCGGCGCGCGCGGGCGTCCTCTCGCGCGTCGAACTCGCGCGCGAAGAGTCGGCGCGGCCCGTCATCCAGCTCGAAGGGATTCACAAGACGTACACGATGGGCGACGTCGAGGTGCACGCGCTGCGCGGCGTCTCGCTCACGATCAGCGAGGGCGAATTCGTCGCCATCATGGGCACTTCCGGCTCCGGCAAGTCGACGACAATGAACATCATCGGCTGCCTCGACCGCCCGACGCGCGGCACTTACATGCTCGACGGGCAGGACGTCTCCGCGCTCACGAAGGACGAGCGCGCGGACATACGCAACCGGAAGCTCGGCTTCGTCTTCCAGGGCTTCAACCTCCTTTCGCGCACGTCGGCGCTGGAGAACGTCGAGCTGCCGATGCTCTATTCCGGCGTGGACGCAGCCGAGCGGCACCGGCGCGCGATTGAAGCGTTGCGCTCGGTCGGACTCGCGGGGCGTGAGCAGAACCACCCGAATCAGTTGTCGGGCGGCCAGCAGCAGCGCGTGGCGATTGCGCGCGCACTCGTCAACGACCCCGCGCTCATCCTCGCCGACGAGCCGACCGGCAACCTCGACTCGCGCACCTCGATTGAGGTCATGGAGATTTTCCAGCGCCTCAACCGCGAGCGCCGGATAACGCTCGTCCTCGTCACGCACGAGCCGGACATCGCCGAATACGCAGACCGCATCGTCGTCTTCAAGGACGGGCGCATCAGGAAAGACTACAAGGTCGCATCCCGCCGCGACGCCGCCGAGGAGTTGAAGAATCTTCCCGTCGCGGACGACGAGGAGGACTGAAGTTTTTTTGAGCGGAGCTTGAAGCGTGTGGAAGTTAACCACAGAGGCACAGAGGGCACTGAGGAAGCGCAGAGTTTTCATTTTTCATACCCCCTCTGTGCCGTCTGTGTGCCCTCTGTGCCTCTGTGGTTAACTTCGACCTTTAAACGAACGTCAGGATTGAACGAGCCATGAACGTCCTAATGATTATCCGCATCGCCTTCCGCGCGCTGGCGCGCAACAAGACGCGCGCCGCGCTGACCATGCTCGGCATCATCATCGGCGTCAGCGCCGTCATTATCATGGTGAGCATCGGGCAGGGCGCGCAGGCTTCCGTACAGGCGCAGATCGAGAGCATGGGCACGAACCTTCTGTTCGTCAGCGCGGGCGCGCAGAACGTCGGCGGCGTCCGCAGCGGCACCGGCGACAGCGGCACCAACACACTCACCGTCGAAGACCTCGACGCCATCCGCCGCGAGGTGCCGAGCGTCTCGATGGTCAGCCCGCTGATTAATGCGCGCGCGCAGCTCGTCGCCGCGAACCAGAACTGGAGCACGTCTGTTCAGGGCGTGAGCGAGCAGTTCCCCGAAATCCGCAAGTGGGCAGTGGGGAGCGGCGACTTCTTCACCGACGCCGACGTGCACACGGCTTCGCGCGTCATCGTCGTCGGCCAGACCGTCGCCGACAACCTCTTCCCCGGACAGGACGCCGTCGGCCAGACCGTGCGCGTCGCAAACATGCCGTTCCGCATCGTCGGCGTCATGGCGCGCAAGGGGCAGGACCCGCAGGGGCGCGACCAGGACGACACGGCGTTCGCACCCTACACCTCCGTGCAGAAAAAAATCCTCGGCACGACGCGCGTGCAGGTGGCCTACGCCTCGGCGGTCTCGCAG
This sequence comes from Acidobacteriota bacterium, assembly GCA_030914105.1. GTDB lineage: Bacteria > Acidobacteriota > Blastocatellia > Pyrinomonadales > Pyrinomonadaceae > QHXN01. The sequence goes on along the minus strand of JALZHC010000705.1, from coordinate 611 downwards.
GACGCGACCTACACGGCGCAAGCGCAGATCACAGACCTCCTGCGCCAGCGCCACAAGCTCGCGCCCGGCGCGCCCGACGACTTCACCGTCCGCAACATGTCTGACGTGGCCGAGGCCGCCAACCAGACCAACAGCATCATGACTATCTTGCTGGGGAGCATCGCGGGCGTCTCTCTGCTCGTCGGCGGCATCGGCATCATGAACATCATGCTCGTCTCGGTGACGGAGCGGACGCGCGAGATCGGCATCCGCATGGCAATCGGCGCGCGCTCCTCCGCGGTGCGCTCGCAGTTCCTCATCGAGTCGGTCGTGCTGAGTTTGACGGGCGGGCTGGCGGGCATTCTGCTCGGCGTGCTGGCGTCGGTCGTCGTCCCCTCAATGCTCGGCTGGCCGACGCTCGTCTCGACGGCTTCAATCGTCGGCTCGGTCGTCTTCTCGGCGGGCGTCGGCATCTTCTTCGGCTACTACCCCGCGCGCAAGGCCGCGGCGCTCGACCCGATTGACGCGCTGCGCTACGAGTAAGTGCGGGCTACGACCGTCGATAGAAACAGCGCGCTCTCCGCGTGACGCGGGGGGCGCGCTGATGTTTGAATGCAGGTACAAAATTTCAG
>JALZHC010000704.1 GCA_030914105.1 Acidobacteriota bacterium | reverse complement strand
CTTCAATCCCAGGCTCGTCCGACCCGGCCTTCCGCGGCGACGCGGCGCGCTACAACCCGGAAGAGCTTCTCGTCGCCTCGCTCTCGGCCTGTCACATGCTCTGGTTCCTGCACCTCTGCGCAGACGCGGGCGTCGTCGTCACCGCTTACTCAGACCACGCCGAAGGGACGATGGCGCTGACGGAAGACGGCGGCGGCCACTTCGTCGAGGTGATACTGAGGCCGGCGGTGACGATCAAGAGCGGCTGCGACCCGGAGCTGGCCCAATCTCTGCACGCGCGCGCGCACCACCTCTGCTTCATCGCCAACTCTGTGAACTTCGAGGTGAGGGCCGAGCCGACGCTCAGCGTGGTTTGAACGCCGCGGTCGGCAAGCAGTCTGACTTTCAAGGCAGGCATCGATTGACGGCTCCGGCCACGGTTGACGGCTTTGGCCGCGCGCGGTTTCTAAGTTTGACTTGAGAATTTTTAAGTTCGACTTGAGGAGGGAACGACGGCGTTGGACGTGAGGCACTTGACGACCGAAGAGCTTGAGGCGGGGATGGAGCGCGTCCGCCTTTCGCCGAAGGACGAGGGCGTGCTGGAGCTGATCGTGCGCAGGCCGCGCGTGGACGAGCGCGAGGTTTTAGAGGAAGGGCGGCTCTCGCTCGTCGAAGGTCTCGTCGGCGACAGTTGGAAGGAGCGCGGCAGCTCGCGCACGCCCGACGGCTCGCCGCACCCGGACATGCAGCTCAACGTGATGAACGCGCGCGTGCTCGCGCTCGTCGCGCAGGACAGAGAACGCTGGAGGCTCGCCGGCGACCAGCTCATCATCGACCTGGACTTGAGCGACGAGAACCTGCCCGCGGGCACGCGCCTCTCGCTCGGCTCCGCCGTCATCGAAGTCACAGACCAGCCGCACACGGGCTGCCACAAGTTCGTCGCGCGCTTCGGCCTCGACGCGATGCGCTTCGTCAACTCGCCCGCGGGCAAGCGCCTGCGCCTGCGCGGCCTCAACGCGAGGGTTGTTCGGCCCGGCGTGATACGGGCCGGCGACGTGGTCAGGAAGCTTCAGGCCGAAGACGGTCTCGCGGGCGGCGCACTCGCAAGTGAGCAGACCGCTCGCAAGTGAACAGACTTGAACGCGGGAGTGCAGATGGGAACGATCGTCGAAGAAGATTTCACCGGAAGCCTTTTCACACTCCTCAAGGAGACCTTCGAGGGGCCGCCGCCCAAGACGGCGAGCGCGTACCTTGACCAGGGCGGGGGACTGTTCCAGACCATCGAGAACGTGACCGCCGAAGAAGCCTCGCGCGCCTTGAAGCCGGGCGCGCCAACAATCGCCGCCCACTGCGCGCACGCGAGGTTTTACGTCTCGGTGCTGCACAGGTACATGCTTGGGCCTCTGGAGAACGTGGACTGGAAACAGAGCTGGCTCGTCCAGACGGTCGGCGACGCGGAATGGGAGGCGCTCAAGGCCGAGCTGCGCGAAGCCTACGAGGCGTTGACCGAGGCGCTGCGCTCGGTCGAGGGCTGGGGCGAGAGGCCCGTGGGCGCGGCTTTGGCAATCGTCGCGCACACGGCATATCACCTCGGTGCCGTCCGGCAGCTCGTGCGGATGGTCAAGTAGTCTGGGCGCGCGCCGACGGGCCGAGCCGAGTGCGTGGTGTGGGAGAACAGAGAGCGTGGAAAATTTTAACCCTACAGAGCGGACGCAGCTCAAGCGCCTGCCGGCGCGCGGCTCTTACGAGCGCGAGGTCGTCTACCGGATTCTCGACGAGGGGCTGGTCTGCCACGTCGGCTTCGTCTCGAACGGCTCGCCCGTCGTCATCCCGACGGGCTACGGGCGCGCGGGCGACACGCTCTACGTCCACGGCTCGGCGGCGAGCCGGATGCTGCGCACGCTCGCGGGGGGCGTGCGCGTCTGCGTCACGGTCACACTGCTCGACGGTCTCGTTCTCGCCCGCTCGGCCTTTCATCACTCGATGAACTACCGCTCGGTCGTCGTCTTCGGCACGGCCTCGGTCGTGGAAGACACGGCGGAGAAGACGGAGGCGCTGCGTGCCATCACGGAGCACATCGCTCCGGGCCGCTGGGCCGAAACGCGCGAGCCGGACGAGGGCGAGCTGAGGAAGACTCTCGTGCTGAAGCTCCCGCTCACAGAGGCTTCGGCCAAGATTAGAACCGGCCCGCCGATTGACGACGAGCCGGACTACGAGCTGCCGGTCTGGGCGGGCGAGATACCCCTGACGTTAACCGCCGGCACTCCCGTCCCAGACCCTCGGCTCGCGCCCGACAGCGAACCTCCCCCGCACGTCCGCCACTACTCCAGAATCCGCTGAGCGGACGCGGCGAAAGTTGTCGGTCTCAAACGAGGGCCGACGAGCGTGAAGCGCTCTGTGGAGAACGTCGTCTTAAGGTGGGTCAGAGGAGAACGTCGTCTGGAGGCGGGTCGAATCGCCGCCTGAGCGCGAGGGAGTCGGGAATGGAAAAGGGCGCGGGCGCTATCTGTCTTCGCATGGCGACCTGTATTCGCATGGCGCCCCCGGCTGATGCCGACTCCGTCGCGTCCGTCCTCTCCGAATCATTCGCCGAGTACAAACCCCTGTACACGCCGGAAGGCTACGCGGCGACGACGCCGACCGCCGAGCAGATACGCGCACGCTGGGAAGAGGGGCCGGTCTGGGTCGCCGTCGGCGACGTGGGCGTCGTCGTCGGCACGGTCTCAGCCGTGCCGCGCGGTGAGGATCTCTACGTCCGCAGCATGGCCGTCGTCCCTTCGGCCAGGGGGCGGAGAGTCGGTGAGTCGCTCCTCGCACGCGTCGAAGAGTTCGCACGGGCGCACGGCCACGCGCGCCTGACTCTGACGACCACGCCCTTTCTCTCGCGCGCCATACGGCTCTACGAGCGCGCAGGGTTCAGGCCGAGCGGCAGAGGCCCGCTCGAACTGTTCGGCACTCCGCTCTTCGAGATGTCGAAAGACCTACAGCCATTTTCACCTGAGCATCGAAGGGGTTGAAGTCACCCACAGAGGCAAAGGG
>JALZHC010000143.1 GCA_030914105.1 Acidobacteriota bacterium | reverse complement strand
GACTTTTCTATCAGCGGATGGTCAGCCGCTAAGACGATTGCGTTTGCGCCGTAGATGGTGTCAATGCGCGTGGTGAAGACGCGGACGCGCTCGTCCGTGTCTTTGATTTGAAAGTCGATGAACGCGCCGGAGCTTTTGCCTATCCAGTTGCGCTGCATCGTCAGCACGCGCTCCGGCCAGCCGCCTTCCAGCTCCGTCATGTCTCCGAGCAGCTCTTCGGCGTAAGAGGTGATGCGGAAGAACCACTGCTCAATATCGCGCTTCTCCACGGCAGCGCCGCAGCGCCAGCAGACGCCGCCCGACGACTGCTCGTTCGACAGAACGGTCTCCTCCGCCGGGCACCAGTTCACGGGCGAGACCTTCTTGTAGGCTAGGCCGCGCTCCAGCATCTTCAGGAAGAACCACTGATCCCACTTGTAATAGTCGGGACGGTGCGCGGCGATCTCGCGCCGCCAGTCGAAGCTGAAGCCCATGCGCTTGAACTGCGCGCGCATGTGAGTGATGTTGGCCTCCGTCCACTCGCGCGGCATCACGCCGCGACGGATGGCGGCCTGCTCTGCCGGCTGGCCGAAGCTGTCCCAGCCCATCGGGTGCAGGACGTTGAAGCCCTGCAGACGCTTGAACCAGGCGAGCGCGTCGCCGATGGAGTAGTTGCGCACGTGCCCCATGTGCAGGAAGCCGGAAGGGTACGGGAGCATCTCCAGACAGTAGAAACGCTTCTCGCGCGCCGCGTCCGCCTCGACCTCGAACGCGCCCGACTCCTCCCAAACCTGCTGCCACCGCTCCTCGATCTTCTCCGCGAAATACTTTTCGTCCATGACAGTCCGTAGCCTCTCCTTACCCTTACGGTAAACGACCGCCCGCGGCTTTCTCAAGCTCACAAAGGGCTGACCTTATTTTCTGTTGGTTGATGTCGTCAGGTGTGTCGCCGCCAACGCCGCCGCACGCTCACGCGCGGTCGCCACGTTGCGGCACCGTAAGGAGGAGTTTTACTGGATGGTCAAAACGCTTCATGCCTGCCGGACGCTCTCCGCCTCGAAAGATGAAAGCATGATAGCGTGCCGCGCCGCCTTTGTCGAATGTTTCACGCCGCGCCACAGCGCCCGTCGGTCTCCCGGAGCGGGGCGACTTACAGGGCCTCGAAAGTCAGGACGCGAACCTGGGACGCTTCGTGCTCTGTAATCTCGTTGAGGCCCCAGTGCAGGGGAGGGACAACCTTAAACGAGAGGCTGCTGCCGTCACTCGCCGTGACGCGCACCATATAAATATCTCCGACATCATCGCTGCCGAAGCTGAAGCTAAGTACCAGGCGAGTCGGGTTCGCGTTGGACTTGGTGACGACGAAATTGAAGGGGCTTCCGATGGGTATCGTCCCGACCTTCCCGTTTAAAGAGAAGCTGACCGGCTGCTCCCTCCCTTCCGCGGAAACTTGAATGGTTATGCGCGTCCCGTCCGGCCCCCTGTAGTAATAAGGGCTGATGAAGCCGTTCTGGGTCCGCGCGGGCGTCGGCGAGGGGGCGGGCGTCGGGGACTGTCTGGGCGTCGGCGTCGGCCTGGCGGGGGTGGGCGTGGCCGTCGCTGTCGGCGTCGAGGTCGGCGTCGGGAGCGGGGTGGCGAGCGTGACTACGTCGCCGACGTTAAGCCCGCTGTTGGCATACCCTAAAGCCTCCTCCACCTTTTGCGGGTCGCACTTGCCCTGCCTGCACTCGTCCAGAACCAGTTTAATCTTCGTCAGTGCCTCCTGCTTATCAGTCAGCTCGTGCGTCGTCCCCGTGAGCAGGGCGGATTTTTGGTCATACTCTTGATCCAGCCGCTGCACACGGTAGAAGGAATAAACCAGCCACCCGAAACCCAGCGTAAAAGAGACCGTGAGGATAAGTGAGGAGCGCCGGTAGTTCCTGCGCTCTCTGTCCGCCACCTTCGAGACCACGTAACGCAGCCGCTCCTCGCGCTCGGCCAATCTGTTTTGGGCGGCGTCGTCGGCCTCCGGGGGCGAAGGGCTTCTCGGTTCTTCGGAATCAGTTTCCATGGTCGAAAAAAAACGGCTGCCCGCTACCTCTTACTGGTTTCCTTGATCACTTCCTCCGCCAATCTCACACACTGCTCGCGGCATTCCGGCGGCTCCTGCTCACACTCCTCAAAGCACATGATAATCTCGGTGTAAGTTTCGATTCTCTCCATCCGCGTCAGAATTTGAGTTAAGGGGAACCCGGCGAGCGCGGCGGCGAAGATGCCGCCCCCGAACGTGAACCAGTCGGGGCCGCCGACCCTGCTCCGGATGAAAGAGAGCGCTATCAGGGTTAAGCCTAGAAGGGCGCTGAAGCCCCCCGCGCAGACGAGAAGCTTGATGCTCTTTCGGAGAACCGAAATCAGCTTTCTAAGTACAGCGACATAGTTCATAAGGCCGATGAGGAATGAATGAACGAGTTACGCCTGACATAAACCCCGCCGGACGGTTGGTGAATTTATATTAATTTGGACTCAATGAAAAGCTTTTTCTCGCCGGGCGTCTTGAGTGAAAGCCTGCCGCGGGTAAGCGCGCCGGCGACCGACTCGGCCTGCCGCCTGCCGGTTATTTAACCGTATAGGTGACCTTCTCTTTGCCGAGGAAGTCGCGCCCGACCTGCTTCGACACGAGGCCGGCGTGCTCAAGCTCGAAGTATGCGCGCTGGACTTCGCCGCGGTCGACGGAGAGTCGAGAGGCGAGCGAGGCGGGCGAGGGAAGCGCGTCGCCCGCGGCGAGTTGCTTGTCGCGGATGCGCGACTCCAGCTGGCGGCGGATTTGGAGGTAGACGGGGCCTTCCGAGGCGGGGCCAAGTTTGATGTCCATACGCGGCACATTCTAACACGCACGGCGCTTCGGCGGACGCCCTCCGCCGGGCGGCGACGCGCCGCGCGCACAAGGCGTCCGACCGTCGCATACGCAACCGTCCGACCGTCGCGCGCCGGGGCAGGAGAGTGCCGGGGCAGGAGAGCGGCGCGGCCCGTTCACCATTGGAAGAAGCGAGGCCCGTTCGCGCGTGGAACCAGGCGACGGGGCCCGGCCGCTATTTGATGTTGTACCAGACCTCTTTGTCGGCCTTGCCGTTGACCTCGGTCTCGACACGGTAGGTGCCCGTCGGCCAGTCCTGCGGCAGCGTCAGGTGCGCCATGACTATGTCTTCGAGCGGGCCGGTCGTGACTTCCAGGTCTTTAACCTTCGAGTTGCGTTGGTAGCCCTCAACGTCGCCGGCGAACCATGTGAACTTCACCTTCGTCCCCTGCTTCGCCTCGCTCAGGTGGCCGATGACGTAGACCGTCCTGTCCGAAGGGCTGAAGGCATCCACCTTGTCGCCGCTCTGGCTCTTCGACATGTAGAGTTCTTTAAGGTATACGCCGCCCGCCTCCTCCGCGGCGGTCTTGCCGCCGGAGTTCGACGCGCCGCTCGTGTTCGCGGCGTTGCCGCCGCCGGCGTTGCCGACGTTGACGTTGACGGCGTTTTTGCAGGCCAGTGCGGCGACGATTAGTAGGCCGAGCGCGAGCAGGCCGGGGTGGAGTCTCATCTCAAGTCTTCTCCTTTCCGTCTCTGGTTCACTGCGGCGAGGGTTCGGTTTCGACGAAAGAGCGGAGCACGGCGAGGTTGCGCGCGTCGTCGCCGAGTTCGTCCTGCGGAGTTTCGAGCAGGAACGCGGCGTGCGCAAGACGCGGGTCGCGCGCGACGCGCCTGAGCGCATCTGCGCCGATGTGGCCGAGGCCGAGGTGCCAGTGGCGGTCGACGCGCGAGTTGTATTCAGCCTTCGAGTCGTTGAAGTGGACGGCGCGCACGTTGCCGAGTCCGACGTTCGAGTCGAGCGAGTCGAGCGCGGCACTCAATCCGTCATCGGCGCGCAGGTCGTAGCCGGCTGTGAAGGCATGCGCCGTGTCGAGGCAGACGCCCAGATGTAAGCCTGGGCACTGTGCGGCGATCTCTCTCAGATGCTCGAAGCGGTGGCCGATGCACTCGCCTTGGCCCGCGGTGTTCTCAAGCAGGATGCGGAAGTCGCCAAACTCCAAACCCACGCAGGCCGCGTTCAGACTCTCGGCGCAGGTGCGCAGCGCGTCCGACTCGCACGCGCCGCGCGCGCTGCCCGGATGGACGACGAGGTAGTCCGCGCCGAGTCGAAGCCCGCGCTCGACCTCCTCGCGGAAAGAGGCGACCGACTTCTCGCGGATTGACTCGTCGGCGGCGGCGAGGTTGATAAGGTAGTTGGCGTGGATGACGACGGGCGAGATGCGGGTCTCGGCGCGCACGCGCTTGAAGGTCTCGACCTCTTCCGCGTCGAGCGGTCGCGCCTTCCAACCGCGCGGGTTGCGCGAGAAGATTTGCACCGTCTCCGCGCCGAGCGCCTGCGCCTTCAAGAGCGCGTTCTGCAAGCCGCCCGCGATGCCGGCGTGAAAGCCGATTCTCGGTAAATTGGATTGAATCATTGGTTCATCGGTTCATTGATTCAATGTCGTTTTGCCGTCTGTTGAGACGCGGCGAAAATGGCTAACAATTGGTTTGCTTCTTCGAGAAGGTTGCTCATACGCGCGGGTGAAACTATGCCAGTCTCGATTAAGAGTTCTAACCAGAAAACGGTTTCATCGGCCTCCTCAACGACGACTCCGGTTTTGGCAATGAATTCGGCTTTCGAGCGCGCACGGCAGGCGGCTCGGTAGTTAGCGGCCACCGAAGTGCCCGATCTCAAGACTTGCCTACTGATGACTCGCGCTTCATCCGTTCTCGGCAGTGCCCGGAACAGATTGACGATACGGATAGCAAACTCTTTGGCCCGATTCTTTAGCTCTGTCGCTTGATATACCACTTTTATTGAATCAATGAATCAATCACTTCAATGAATCAATCCTTCTCGGTCTCTTCCATGACGCGCAGGATGTTGCCGCCGAGAATCCGGTCAACGTCCTCTTCGGTGTAGCCGCGGCGCAGAAGCTCTGCGGTGAGGTTCGGCAGTTGCGCGACCGTGGAGAGGTCTGCGGGCGTGGCCTGGATGCCGTCGAAGTCCGAGCCGACGCCGACGTGCTCGACGCCGACGAGTCGGACGATGCGGTCGATGTGGTCAACTATGCGCGCGACCGAGACGGGGGGCAGGCGCGCGGCGTACTCGCGCTCGCGCACGCGGTCGCGCGCGATGCGCGCAGCCGAGCCGCGCCCCTTTGCGCCGCGGCCAGCCTCTTCAACCTCCGCCGCGATCTCGCGGTCGAGCGCGTCCTTCTTCTCCAACCAGCCCGGCTCGACGAAGCCCGGATAGAAGACGACGCAGACGACCCCGCCCGTCTTCGCAATGGCGCGGATCATTTCGTCGGTCAGGTTGCGCGCGACGTTCGTGATGGCGCGGCAGTTCGAGTGCGTGGCGATGACGGGCTTCGTGGAAGTCTCGACGATGTCCCAGAAGGTCTTGTCCGAGACGTGCGACACGTCAACCAGCATGCCGAGGCGGTTCATCTCGCGTATGACCCGGCGACCGAAATCGTTGAGGCCGCGCGACTGCCCCGCGGCGTCGCCGGACGAGCCGGCCCAATCGAGGCTGTAAGTCCAGGTCGGCGACATGTAGCGCACGCCCAAGCGGTAGTAGCGTCCGACGTTCTCCAGCTTGCCGTCAATCGCGTAGCCGCCTTCCAGCCCCATGAGCGCGGCGAGCTTGCCTTCGGCGGCGGCGCGGCGGATGTCGGCGGCGTTCGAGGCCAGCGTCCAGGTTTCGGGATGCACTTCGGCGAGCGCGCGGATGGCGGCGACCTGTTCGTCTGCGCGCTCGACGGCGCGCACGCCTCCGCTCCCGTAGAACTGCGGCTCGACCCAGATGGAGAAGAACTGCGCGTCGAGTCCGCCCTCGCGCATGCGCGGGGCGTCGAGGTGCGTGGTCGTGAGGCGCTGGTTGATGTCCGCGCCCTCGTCGACGATGAACTGCACAGTGTCGGCGTGCATGTCCACGGCGACGGCGCGGCGGTGGATTGCTGAAGGGTCGGCGTCGCCTTGACGTGCGGACGGCTCTTTGTCGGCTTCGGCGTCGCGCGGCGTCGCGGCGTTCGGTTCGTCTGTCTTCAATTTACCCTCTTGTACGTGGCATCCGCCCAGCGTGAGCAGAAGGAGTGCGCCCGCGCGCGAGACGCGCGCTAGAGCGCCGCACACCTTCGCCCGATTAGTCATTAAAGAAAGAGACGGGTTCTCGCGCCCGGAAACTGAAGTGTCGGCGGAGGCATTCTGCCTGAGTCGTCGCCTCCTTGCCAAGCGACTTCGGTTTAAGGTAAAAGGTAGCGTGGTTCACCGGAATAATTCAGCCAGCGGCAATCCAGACAGTACGAAAGATAAGAGCCGACTTTAAGTTCCGCCCCTCGCCGCGCCCCGTACAAACAGCCCCTGAAGTTGTGCGCCGCAGTGTAGCCGGGAACAAAAGAGCAGGAGAGTATATGTTCAACGACGACGTGAGGAAGAAGGACGTGAAGACGCCGACCATCGTGCAGGAGGTCTGGCACAACGGCGAGTTCATCAAGTGGGACGACGCGCGCGTGCACGTGATGTCGCACGTCCTGCACTACGGCTCGTCGGTCTTCGAGGGCATACGCTGCTACAAGACGCGGCGCGGCCCCGCCGTCTTCCGCCTGCGTGAGCACATGCAGCGCTTCCTCAACTCGGCGAAGATTTACCGGATGGAACACTCCTGGACGCTCGAAGAGTTGTCGGACGCTTCAGTCCAGCTCGTCGCCAGAAGCGGCATCAAGCAGTGCTACATCCGCCCCATCATGTTCCGCAGCCTCGACGAAGAACGCCCGGCCTTCGGCGTCAACCCTTTCCCGAACCCCATGGCCTGCTACATCGGCGCTTGGGACTGGGGCAAGTACCTCGGCGACGAGGCCATCGAGCAGGGCGTGGATGTGTGCGTCTCTTCGTGGAACCGACTCACCCCGAACTCGATGCCGGCGATGGCGAAGGCCGGCGCGAACTACATGAACTCGCAGCTCATCAAGATGGAGGCCATCACGAACGGCTACGCCGAAGGTATCGCCTTGGACGACCGCGGCTACGTCTCCGAAGGCTCAGGCGAGAACATCTTCCTCGTCCACGAAGGCAAGGTCGTCACGCCGCCGCTCGCCTCTTCCATCCTTCCCGGCATCACGCGCGACAGCGTCATCGAGATCTGCCGCGCGCTCGAAATCCCCATCGTCGAGTCCGGCATCCAGCGCGCTGCCCTCTACGTCGCCGACGAGCTGTTCTTCTCCGGCACCGCCGCCGAGGTCACGCCCATCCGCTCCGTTGACCACATCGCGGTCGGCAAAGGGAGCCGCGGCCCCGTCACCGAGCGCATCCAGCGCGTCTTCTTCGAGATCACTTCGGGCGAGCGCGAGGCTCCGGGCGAGTGGCTCACCTTCGTGGGCGAGAGCAAGCCCGCCGCCGAGAGCAAGTCCGCCGCGGAGAGTAACGGCCACGACCGGGCGCAGGCGCGCGGCGTGAGCAAGGCCGCGGCGAACCGACAGGCTGGCGACTCGCTCGACGCCGTCCACGCGACGCTCACAGAGTAGCCGCCCGCGGCGAGTAGACTTCGGCGCGTGGGGAAGTCGCACGCGTCGAAAAAAAGG
>JALZHC010000703.1 GCA_030914105.1 Acidobacteriota bacterium | reverse complement strand
CTGGCGCGCGCCCCAGCGGGCGACCGGGCTGTCGATGTCCATCGAGAGGAACCAGACGCCGGGCACGCCTTCGTAGTGGACGTAAGTCCGCACGTTCAGCTCAAGGAAGCTGCTCAGGCCCGGCACGGGCGGGCCGAAGTAGGGGCGCACGCCCCACATCCGGAAGGGGACGACGCCGACCCACGCCTGCCCGTCGAAGGTGTCGATCGAGACCTGCGGCGCGACGAGCGGGCGCAAGGCCGAGGCCGCGACGGGCCAGTGCATGAAGAGGAGATTGCCCCACCACTGCCGCATGAGCGGCAGCCCGGCCGGGCGTCGGCGGATGGAGAGGCGGTCTACGGAACGGTTCGCCATGCTCTATTATCAGGTCGGTTCGGAAACTCCGAACTTCAAGTTTGACTTTGGGTGCGGCGGCGACGAATAATCGCCCGCGCCTGCTCCCCGGCTTCGGGCGGCGCTTTTGCGGATTCTGCCAGGCGCGTTTTTACCATCAAAACTCTTTCGTGAACAGAGCCAAGCGGCACAGACCCAAGATGAAATTGCTCGCGCCCGTCGCCCTCCTGCTCGCCTTACAGCTCTGCGCGCCCGCGGCACAGGTCGAGCGGAAAGTCTCAAAGTCGGCCCAGCCGCCCGCGTCGAAGTCAGCGACGCCGCCCGCGTCGAAGGCCGTCGGCACGTCGGCGCGCACGGTCGTCTGCATCGACCCCGGCCACCCTTCCGAAGTCGCCAGCGGCAAGAACGTGCAGAACGGGACGAGCGAGGCGCACATTGACTGGGCCGTCGCCGCGAAGCTGCGCGACCTGCTCGAAGCCAAAGGCTATGAGGTCGTGATGACGAAGGAGGCCGAGGACGAGCTGGTGCGCAACAAAGACCGCGCGCTCGTCGCCAACCGCGCCCGCGCCGCGCTGATGATTCGGCTCCACTGCGACGCGAGCCAGGAGCGCGGCTACGCCGTCTACTATCCAGACCGCCAGGGCCGCGCCAGGGACGGAACCACAGGCCCCTCGCCCGACGTTATCGAAGAGAGCCGGCGCGCGGCTGAGGCCGTCCACTCCGCTCTGGCCGAAGACCTCGCGGGCGCGCTCAACGACAACGGCGTGCGGACAGACTATCAAACCAAAGTCGGGCGCGAGCAGGGCGGCGCGCTCACCGGCTCGATCTTCTCGGACGTGCCCGTCGTCACCATCGAGATGGTCGTCCTGAGCAGCCCGCAGGACGCCGAGTTCATCAAGGACGAGGCCGGGCAGCAGAAGATGGCCGAGGCCATCGCCGACGGCATCACGCGCTTCGTCGGCCCCGACAAGCAGACTCCGCCTCGCAAGAACGAGTAAGGCCACACGTTCACAGCGTGTCGAATTCAAGTTGTTTTTCCGACGAACGCGCGGAAAGGAGCGTTCCCCCATGTCGAACACCAAAGCAAAACTCTGTCGCGCGCTGGCGGCGCTGGCGCTCGCGCTGCTCGCAGCCGGCGCGGCGGCGGCGCAGGACTCCGAAGCCTTCAAGAAGCTCGAAGGCGTTGACTTCTCGAAGCAGGTGCTCAAACGCGAGCAGTTGGGCGACCTCGAACTCTACGAGCTGAAGCTGCTGCGCGGCGTCGTCTTCGGGCGGCACGGTCGCGTCTTCAAAGACCGCGACATTCAGGGCTATCTCAAGGATCAGACCTGGTACAAGGCCGACCCGAACTTCAGTAACTCTTCGCTCAACGAGGCCGAGCGCGCCAACCTCGACCTCATCCGCGAGCTTGAGGCCGACAAGCACGACCAGATCGAGCCGGGCGATCTGCGCTGGTGGCAGACGCGCGAGATTGCCGAGGAACAGCTCGGCACGCACTCCTCCGCCGAGTGGCACGTCCTGCGCGCCGAGGTCGAGGCCGTCCACGGCAAGCGCTTCGACGACGAGCCCTGGCTCCAGCAGTACTTTGAAGACCGCTACTGGTACAAGGCAGACCCCGCCTACAGCGCCCACACTCTGAGCGCGACCGAGCGGAAGAACCTCTCGGCCATCGAGGCCGCGCAGCGCAAGCAGCGCCACGCCGCCATCTCGCCCGGCGACATGGAGTTGTTCGAGAACCGGCTCATCACCGAAGAGATGCTCCGCGGCCTCAGCCTCTACGAGCTGCGCCTGCTCAGAAACGAAATCTACGCGCGGCGCGGTCGGCAGTTCCAGACCGAGTGGCTCTCGCAGTACTTCTACAGCCAGCCCTGGTACGACCCGCGCGACGACAAAAAGGAGCCGGAGCTTTCGGCCACCGAGAAGAAGAACATTGACACCATCGTCCTCTACGAGCGCAAGCTCAAGGACTCTTTGAGCACGCAGCCCATCCCCGCGGGCCTGCTCGAAGGCATGTTCCTCGAAGACGCGCGCAAGCTCCGGAACGAAATCTACGCGCGCCACGGGCGGATCTTCAAAGACCGCTGGCTCCAGAAATACTTCGCGAGCTTCGACTGGTACAAGCCGAACCCCGGCTACACGGACGCCGCGCTGACGGCGGTCGAGCGCCAGAACGTCGCCGCCATCGCCGCCTACGAGAAGAAGGCGACGAGCGTCATGGACGCCGTCGAGGGTTGATAAGGCCCACTTGAGTCCCGCGTGACGGGACACACAAAACGCTGAAGTATGAACGCTGAACGCTGAACTGAAAAGCCGCCTGTCTTTCAGTTCAGCGTTCAGCGTTCCGCGTTAATCGTTCCTATGCTCTGTCCTGAATGCCACCAGCCCATGCGCGAGGGCGCGCAGTTCTGCACGCGTTGCGGGGCGCGCACGTCGCAAGGGGGCGTTGACTCTCTGAGCGCGACGCAGGCGCGCGCCGACCTTTCGGGTGCGACGCAGGCGAGCGCCGGCGCGGCGGACGAGTCTGTCCCGACTGTCGGGCGGGAGGGCGCGGACGCGGCGGCGACGAGCGACTCTTCGCCGATCATCGTCGAGTCCGACCCGACCGTCGCCGAGTCCGACCCGCTCGTCGGTCGCGTGCTCGACGGCAAGTACGAGGTCGTCGCGCCGCTCGGCGCGGGCGGCATGGGCGCGGTCTATCT
>JALZHC010000142.1 GCA_030914105.1 Acidobacteriota bacterium | reverse complement strand
ATGTGAAACTCGGCCTTCATCAGTCCCTCCCTCCCTGAAAGCGCCGCGCCCGCCTGAACAGACGGTTTCGCTTAACGCACGGCGCGGACTCAAATTTTGCCTTACTCTCGTTGCCGCGTATTATAACCCACGACGCGCGCGCGAGGCCACGCGCACGCGCGCCGACTGCGGAGATGAGCGAGCGACCGACGAGATTGACGATTGCCGACGCGCTGCGCGAGGCGGCGACCCGCTTGCGCGTCGCGGGCGTCGAGGAGGCGCGGCGCGAGGCCGGCTCGCTCCTCTCGCACGTCACCGGCCGAGACCGCACACACATCATCACGCACGCCGACGAAGAGCTGACGCCGGATGAGCTTTCGGCCTTGCGCGCCGCGGTCTCGCGCCGCGCCGCGGGCGAGCCTATGCAGTACATCACCGGGCGGCAGGAGTTCTACGGCCTTGAGTTCGAGATCACTTCGGACGTGCTCATCCCGCGACCCGAAACCGAGCTGCTCGTCGAGACGGCGCTGGAGCTTTTGAAAGAGAGGCCGTCGCCGCTCGTCTGCGACGTGGGCACGGGTTCCGGCTGCGTCGCCGTCGCGCTGCTCCACGCGCGCGACGACGCACGCGCGCTCGCCCTCGACATCTCGGCGGAAGCTCTGCGCGTCGCCGCGCGCAACGCCGAGCGCCACGGCGTCGGCAGCCGGATGCTCGCGCTCGTCTCCGACTGCCTCGAAGCCCTCGGCGCGGAAGAGTACGCAGACCTTCGCTTCGACCTCATCGCCTCGAACCCGCCCTACATCGCCGAGCGCGACCTCGCGGGCCTCCAGCGCGAGGTGCGCGAACACGAGCCGCGCGTCGCCCTGACGCCCGGTGGCGACGGCCTCTCCGTCATCCGCCGCCTCCTGACTGAAGCGCCGCGCCGCCTCAAGCCGCGCGGCCACCTCCTCATGGAGATCGGCTTCAACCAGCACGAACAAGTTGCCGCGCTCGTTGACCCGCGCGCGTGGACTTTGCTCGACATACACAGAGACCTTCAAGGCATCCCGCGCACCGTCGCGCTGCGGCTGGCGGGGTAGCCGCGACTCCGACGTGCGTGCTAGAATCCGCCAAAATCCAGATGCCAGATGCTAGATGTCAGATGTTAGTAAAGAGGCTGCGGCCCGCATCTGACATCTAGCATCTGACATCTAGCATCTGTTTTTTTATGGACAAATTTCGCATCAAAGGCGGGCGGCCACTCGGCGGGCGCGTCACGGTTAGCGGGGCGAAGAACTCGGCGCTGCCGTGCATGGCCGCGGCGATTCTGACGCCGGAGACCGTGACGCTGCACAACGTCCCATATGTGCGCGACTGCCTGACGCAGCGCCGTCTGCTCGAAGACCTCGGCGCGACCGTGCTCGTGCCCGACCTGCGCACGCACAAGATCACGGCGGCCAACATCGAGGTGCTGGAAGCGCCGTATGATCTGGTCAAGACGATGCGCGCTTCGGTGCTCGCGCTGGGGCCACTCATCGCGCGCTTCGGCAAGGCGAAGGTCTCTCTGCCCGGCGGCTGCGCCATCGGCACGCGCCCGATTGACATGCACCTCGAAGCTTTGAAGCTCCTGGGCGCGCAGGTGCGCCTCGAAGAGGGCTACGTGGTGGCGCGCGCGCCGAAGGGCGGGCGGCTCGTCGGCGCTGACGTGAAGTTTCCGAAGGTGACGGTGACGGGCACAGAGAATCTTCTGATGGCGGCGACGCTCGCGCGCGGCACGACGCGGCTCGAAGGCGCGGCGCGCGAGCCGGAGATCACAGACCTCGCCGACCTGCTCAACCGAATGGGCGCGCGCGTGCGCGGCGCGGGGAGTGAGACGATCACCATCGAGGGCGTCGAAGCCTTAGGCAGCGCGGAGCACACGATCATCCCCGACCGCATCGAGACCGGAACCTTCATCGTCGCCGCCGCGATCACGGGCGGCGAGCTGGAAATCAAAGACTGCTGCCCCGAACATCTGGAAGCGGTCACGGGCAAGCTGCGTGAGGCCGGCGTCGAGATTGAAGAAGTTAACCCGACGACCGTTCACGTGCGCCGCTCGCCCGAAGGTCTCAAGGCGTGCGACGTTGTGACAGACCCTTATCCCGGCTTCCCCACCGACATGCAGGCGCAGTACATGGCCCTGATGACGCAGGCGCGCGGGCGCGCGCGCGTCACCGAGACCATCTTCGAGAACCGTTTCATGCACGCCTCCGAGATGCAGCGCATGGGCGCACGCATTCACGTCGAGGGGCACAACACGGCGGTCGTCGAAGGGCCTTCGGAGCTTTCGGGCGCGCGCGTGCAGGCTTCAGACCTGCGCGCCTCGGCGTGCCTGGTGCTGGCGGGCCTGGCCGCGCGCGGCGAGACCTTGATCGACCGCGTCTACCACATAGACCGCGGCTACGAGAAGATCGAGGACAAGCTGCGCGCCGTCGGCGCCGACATTGAGCGCGTGCGCGAGTCCGTCACGGCGCAACTGCCGCCGGTCGAGGCCGTCAGGGCATGACGCGCGGGTTGAACATCGAAGTCGGACGGGTGGCCGAGTCGCCCTCGCGTGAGGAACTGACGCGGCGACTGCTCGCGCTCGTCCTCGCCGCCGTGCTCGTCTGGTACACGGTCGTCGTCCCGTCGGGCGGGCCCGCGAGGGGCCGCGCCGCGCGCACGCCGGACGACGGGGGCCAGGACGGCGAAGTGCGCGAGGGTGAAATGCGCGGGCGCGTCGGCGGCGCGCGTGCAGGCTTGCGCGCTTATTCGATTGCCGGGATGAAGGAAGAGTTTGCGTTTGAGCCGTCCGGCGTCGAGGCCGCGCGCGAGTCGGTCGAAGAGCTCGACTGGCCGGAGTACATCTATCCCGACTGAAGATTTTCAATCTCTTTTATGGCGACACAGCAAGACTGCATCTTCTGCAAGATCGTCGCGGGCGAGATTCCGGCGAAGTTGGTTTACGAGGACGACCGCGCGCTCGCCTTCCGCGACATCAACCCGCAGGCCCCGACGCACGCGCTCGTCATCCCGCGCGCGCACGTCGCTTCATTGAGTGAGGCCGGCGAGTCGGACGAGGCTCTGCTCGGACACCTCCTGCGCGTGGCCGCACGCGTGGCCGCCGAAGAGGGACACGCCGAGACGGGCTACCGCACCGTCATCAACAACGGCGCGGGCGCGGGCCAGACAGTCTTCCACATACATGTCCACGTCCTCGGCGGTCGCCGCCTCACCTGGCCGCCCGGCTGAATCAGGATTGGTTCATTGGCTCATCGGTTCATTGATTCAATGAGGAAATGAATCAATGACTCAATCCTTAAATCCTTAAATCCGCAACCGCAATCGAGTGGTCAACCGCGCGTGTTGACCAGCTCATCCGGCGCGGCCTCGGCTGGCTCCGCTTTCAGACTTTCAGACTGCTGCGCCTTCTCCTCTTTAAGAAGCGAAGTCTCGTACTTCACCTCGCCGACGAGTGTGTCGGTGATGGCCTTGGCGAAGCCGAGGATGGCCGGGCCGAGGACGATGCCGGGGATGCCGAAGGCGTAGACGCCGGCGACCAATCCGACGAGCATCCAGTAGAAGTTGAAGCGCTGCGCGGTGCGCGCGGCGAGCTTCGGGCGGACGAGGAAGTTGGAGCAGGCCGTGACCGCAACGCCGATGAGGAGGTAGGCCAGTGCCGCGCCCGGCTCGTCGCGGAAGACGAGCAGGTAGATGGCGACAGGGACGTAGACGGCCCACTCGCCGAGGACGGGGAAGAAGCCGACGAGGAAGACGACGAGCGCGAGCACGACCGCGAGCGGCACGCCGAAGAGGAGGTTCAGGATGAGGAAGAGAATCGCCTTCAGAGTCTGGTCGATCATCACTGCGAAGAGCGCGCCGCGAAGCGCGCCGCCGACGTTCTCGCCCAGGCGCTCGTAAAAGGGAAG
Source organism: Acidobacteriota bacterium (assembly GCA_030914105.1). Lineage (GTDB taxonomy): Bacteria > Acidobacteriota > Blastocatellia > Pyrinomonadales > Pyrinomonadaceae > QHXN01. The sequence goes on along the minus strand of JALZHC010000142.1, from coordinate 3,689 downwards.
GAAGTCGCCGGGCACACGCAGCTTGATGTAGGCGGCGAGCCTGATGCGCTCGGTCAAAACGTAGAAGAGCGTGAAGAAGAAGACGACCGCCGAGACGAGCAACAGCGCCGAGCGCTTGCGGAACTTCGCCGCGGCCTCTCCGGAGCGCAGCACCGCCTCGCTGAAGGCTGTCTGCAAAGCGGCGCGCGTGTTCTCGACGGCGACGTATTCGGAAAGCGAGCGGCTGATGCCCTCGATGATCTGCTCGCGTCGCTGCTCGACCGCCGTCGAGTAGCCCGAAAGCTCGTGCCAGCCGTAGCCGACCGTGACGGCGAGCGGGACGAGGATGAGCGCGATGGTGATGAGGGCGCTGCCGGCGCGCGCGCGCAGGCGTCGCTCCAGCCACTCCTGCACGGGCAGAAGGTAAGCGCCCGCGACCACTCCCAGAAGCAGCGCGACGAGAATCTCGCCGAGCAGGCGCACGAAGAGGAAGAGCGCAAGCATCGTCGCCGCCGCGTAGACGGCAGCGCGCTTCGCCTCGCCGACCGTCACGTCGCCCAGGCGTTTCGACTCTCTGTCCTGTGCCATCCCCGCCGCCACTGTAACACGCGCTTTGTGGCTAGAGTCTGTCTTCCCGGCAACAAAATCAAGGCGGAAGGATGAAGGATGAAGGCGGAAAGATGCAGGAGATCAGGAGGCTTTCCCTTCATCCTTCACCTTGCGGTCTTCATCCTTGCTTCTCCCCGTTTGTCTGCGGACGCGAAGGCGGTTAAACTCTGCGTTTCGGTTTCCGTTAAATTTTCAGACCGAATTTTTATTGAGGAGTTATGAGCAGCAAGACCGAGACCCCTTTGGAAATTTTCCTGAAAGGGCACGACGACGAGGCCTGGCGCGAGACGCTCGCCGAGCTGTCGCACGCAATCCACGAGGTTGACCGGACGGCGACGCAAATCTGGTTCTACTTCTTCCCCCTGGCGCTCCAGCGTGCCTTCGAGCAAGCGGAAGACCCGGAAGCCTTAGCGCGCGAGCTTCTGATGCAGGGCAAGTGGATGCTAAAGGATCAGGTTGATTCGTCGCACACGTTCCTCTACGGCCACCGCTTCTGGCCGGAGGTCAAGCGCGCCGTCGCGCGCGCGGCGGAAGCGTCGGCGGCGAGTGCGGGCCGCCTTAGTCTCGCCGACATCGTCGGCGAGGTCGCGCGCACGGTCGCCGCCGAGCGCAAGGTTGACGAGTCGCTCGCCAAAGGCATCGCGGCGGTCGGGCTGATGACTTTGCAGCAGGTCGGACTCGCCGAGTTCAAGCGGACGCCGGGCGCGGTGCTGATTGACCGAAGGCACGCGCGCCGCACGCCCGAAGAGGTCTTGCGCGAGCGCGCACGCGACGACAGCCAGGGTCTCTTCGGCTTCCTCCGCACGGCGGACAAGCGCTGGACTGTGGTGTGGGACGAGAACGCGGACGAACGGCGCTTCCGCGCCGTCGACATGCAGGAGGTCGCTTCGGGCGCGGCCACGGACAAGCGGCCCTGGCACGAGACAGACCCGCGCTGCACCGTCAACGAAGGGCCAATCCCCGTGCAGTGTCGCTCGGCTTCGTGCGGCACCTGCTGGGTGGGCGTGCTCGGCGGCGCGGAGAAGCTGACCGAGGTTGACTGGCGCGAGCGCAAGATGATGCCGCTCTTCGGCTACATCGAGACCGACGAGTCGCACCCCTTAATCCGCCTCTCGTGTCAGGCGCGCGCGCGCGGCGCGGTCTCCGTCGTGATCCCGCCCTGGAACGGTTACTTCGGCAAGTACCTGAAGCGTCGGCGCGAAGGCGCGGCGCAGGCGGAAGAGCCGGAGGCGGTCGCCGGTTGAGCAGCGGGGCCGCCGTTTAAGTTCGGATGAGCGATGCCAAAGACTGAGACTGACAGGGCGGCGGGCGCCGCGTTTGAACCGCCGCCGCTCACGCGCGACGCGGAGGGGCGCGTCGAGCCTTCGTCGCTCGCGGGCGTCATCCAGTGGTTCCTCGACTACGACGAGCGCGTGGCCGTCGTGCGCTTCCCGTCGGTCGAGGCTCTGTTCAGTTGGCGGCAGCAGGAGACTTTGCGGGAGCACCCGGAGGCTTACGCCTTCAGCCGCGCCGAAGACCGCCTCGCCGTCGGCGTCATGCAGGCGCTCGTCGAGCATGACACGGAGGCCGAGCTGCACGCGTGGATCAAAGGGCTTCTGACGGCGCTCGACGACGCGTCGAAGACGAACGAGGCGATTGCCGAAGCCTACGGGCTGAAGCCTTCGGAAGAGTCTTCGGTCGTCTCGGAGGCCGGAAAGATTCCTTCGCGGCGCGAGCGCGAAATCTATCTCAACTGCTGCTGGCTCGAGACGCTCTGCACCGCCGAGGCGCGCGTGCTAGGATGGGCGTACCGCGCTCTCTACGGCAGGGCTTTTCATCCAGATAATTTTTGAGTCCGGGTTTCCAGACCGCGGACTCCGAGGCTTCGACCTTCGGACTAATCGAGATGCCAGAGAGACCGAACTACACGAACAACTCGCAGACGGTCGTCGTGGACGCCGCCGACTTCGAGTTCGAGACCCTGGAAGAGCTGAACGGCCACGCCACGGTCGTCCGCTTCCGCGTCGAGAACGAGGACGTGAGAGCCGGCGACGTGCTGCTGGTCTTAGCCGGCAGCGACATCCACTTCCACGGCATGATCGGCCTCATCGAGGACGGCTACGGCGTCGCCACAGACCGCCGCGGTTCTTTGCTGCCCGCGACGGTGCAATAAAACGTTAGGCGATTCTTGAAGCCCTCACGGCCTGAGCAGCCGCGCGAACCCCTCCTGCTCGAACTGCCGGTCGGTCGTGAGTGCGTCGCCGACGCCGTACTGCCGCATCAGCAGGAAGCTCACGGCATCGCACAGCGAGTAGGTCTTGTCGAGCCGGGCCTGCAAGAGCGAGAGCGCGGTGCGGTGCAACTTCTCAGCCACCCAAGTGAACTCAATTTCAGGGTTGGAGAGTAAATCCCACGCAAACACCAAACTATCTGCGCGCGGCAGCCTTCGCGTGTGACACAAGGGTATGAACTCCGCCAGCACATAACTGTGAGTCACCTTGAAGGGCGTGCCGTCGAAATAAACCACGGCGTCGGCGTGGCGCGCGTCTGCGTCGTCGAAGTAGCAGAGCAGGCCCGACGTGTCGAGAAGCACTTAGTCTTCCTCGTGCGAGCTGGCATACTCTCGCGCCAGGTCTTCGTCAATCCGTTCGTTGTCTGCTGAGTGCGGGTCGCCGCTGTTGACAGCGCCCGCGTGCCGGCGGAAACGCTCTATCGCCGCCCGGCGTTCTTCCTCGCTCAGCTTCGGGCGCGGCTTCGGCTGGACGCTGTTGAGCCATTCAATCGCCACGGACTCGGTCGTGCGCCCTTCATGCGCCGCCTGCCGCTCCAGGATTTCGTAAATCTCGTCGGGTATCTCGAAGGTCAGAGTCTTGCTCATCGGAAGTCCACCTCGGACGCTATCCTAACACGACCGAGGCCGCGCCGCCCTCGACTCCCCGCCTGACAAAAATGTTGACATTCGGGCGCGACGGGATTAGGCTGTGCCGCGCACCACAGGTCAGACGAAGCCCGACCGCGTTACTTGCCCGACCTCCCACCGAAGGCTCCTCTGACCGCAGACACCAAAGGCTGCGCCTTTCGGCGCAGTCCAGTTCTCTTTGCTCCCGCAGATTTGTTGAGGG
>JALZHC010000702.1 GCA_030914105.1 Acidobacteriota bacterium | reverse complement strand
GGCGCGCAGGGCGCGCAGCCCGCGGGCGCTGAAGTCGCGCTCGGACAGCTCTCGCGGCTCAACGAGAAGCTTTCGCGGATGACCGTGGAGGAGCGGCGCGCAGTGCCGGGCATCAGCGCGCAGCGCGCGGAGATCGTCGTCGCGGGCGGCCAGATTCTCGAAGGCTTCATGGAGGCGCTCTCGGTCAACGCGCTCCGCACGTGCGACTACGCTCTGCGCGAGGGCGTCGTCATCGACTACCTGCGAATGCTCGAAGCCGAGTCGCGCCCGCCCGCGCGCGAGGTGACAGACCCGCGTCTGCTCGGCGTGCTCGCCGTCGGTCGCCGCTTCGGCTACGAGGAGGCGCACGCGCTCCAGGTCGCGCGCCTCGCCGAAAAAATCTTCGACGCGCTGGCCGCCGAACACGGGCTGACTCGTCACCAGCGGACGCTCCTTTCGGCGGCGGCACTCCTGCACGACGCCGGCTACCACATCGCGCACGAGGAGCACCACAAGCACTCGCTCTACCTCATCAAGAACTCCGAGCTGACGGGCTTCTCCGAGGCCGAGCGCAGCGTCATCGCCAACGTCGCGCGCTACCATCGCGGCGCTCTGCCGCGCGAGCGACACGCGGACTACGCCGCGCTCGGCGAGCAGGACAGACAGACCGTCTGCCGCCTCGCCGCGGTGCTGCGGCTCGCCGACGCGCTCGACCGCAGCTACGACAGCCGCGTGCGCGACCTCAGGCTCGCGCAGAACGGCCAGGGCGCGCGCCTGCGCCTCATCGCCTCGCACGACTGCGAGCGCGAAATCTCCGCCGCCGAACAGAAGCGCGACCTCTTCGAGCAGGTCTTCGGCTGCCGACTGGAAATCACGGGAGAGAGGTCAGAGGTCAGAGGTTAGTAAAAGCATTGCCTGTCTTGATTGCTCGACACTGCGGGCGCTCAACTACTGACCTCCGACCTCCGACCTCTGACCTCCGCTGTTATGGTTAAAGCGAAAGAGATCGAAGGGCTTGATTGCGGGGCGGAGGCCGCGCGCGGCATGGGGCTTGTGCTGGCGACGCGGCTCGGAGAGATGTGCGAGCACCGAGAGGCGGCGCTCGGCCCCGAAGGCGAGGACGGCGTGCACGACATGCGCGTGGCGTCGCGACGGCTGCGGAGCGTGCTCAGGGACTTCAGGCCGTACCTGCGCGCGGGGCGTCGGCTCGAAGCGGCGCGCGGGGAGTTGAAGCGGCTGGCGGGCGTGCTCGGCGCGGTGCGCGACGAGGATGTGGCGATACGCGCGCTCGAAAAGTTGAGAGGCGAAGCGCCCGAAGGCGTGGCCGAAGGGCTGGAGCTGTTCGCCGTCGAGCGACGAGCGCGTCGCGAGGGCGGGCGCGCGGAGCTTGCGCGCGCGCTGGAGCACGAGTCGTTCGAGTCCGTCCGCGCGCGCGTCGCGTCTGCCTTCGAGAAAGCGACCGCGCCGCGACGCGGGAAGAGAAGAGGAGGCGACGCGCAAGACGCGGGCGGCGTCGCAGAGGCGAGCGGCGGAAGAGTCGCGGGCCACGGGATAGACGCGGGCGACGAGCGCGGCAAGGGAGGGCTAAGGCATCGAGCCGCACAGGGCGTGGGAAGAGTCTCCGGCGGGGAAGTGAGCGACGGCAGGGAAGTGAGCGACGGCGGGCCGAGCTTCGAGGAGTTGGGGCGGCAGATCATCGAGCGTTCCTGGGACGAGCTGCGCTCGCGCGGGCCGGACATTTATCGCCCTCTGAAGTCGAGGAGGCTGCACAAGCTTCGGATCGCGTCGAAGCGGCTGCGTTACGCGCTGGAGCTGTTCGCCGCGTGCCGGGGCGAGGCGCTCAGAGAGCTTGCGCACGAGCTGGCGCGGTTTCAGACGGCGCTCGGCGAGCTGCACGACTGCGACGGCTGGGTCGAAGAGTGTGGGCGGTATCTCGGAGGCCGGAAGCGTGGGGACGAGTCTCGACGCGAAGACGCGGGCGCGTCGGCGTCGCGTCGCGAGGCCGCGTTCTGGCTGCTCGGACACTTCTCGACGAAGCGCGCCGAGCACTACGTCGAGGCGCTCGAAATCTGGCGCGCGTGGGAGCGCGACGACTTCGGCTCGCGTCTGGCGGAGAGCTTTGAAGGAAGTAGCCAGTAGTCAGAATCCAGTAGACGCTCTGCGGCGCGGGCGTCGCCGCTGACATCGCCGGCTCTGAATGAAGAAGGCTCTTCTACTGGCTACTGGCTTCTGTCTACTTCTGCTTGATTCAGCGTTCCGACTTCTGCGTTAGGCTCTCTTGGGGCAAGAGGCTGACGATCAGTTCGTTGAGGCGGTCGAAGTCAATGGGCTTTTGGACGTAGGCGTTGCAGCCGGCGGCGAGCGCGAGGTTGCGGTGCTTGGCCGGGTCGTGCGCCGAGACGACGACGATGGGCGTGCGGCGCAGCGCGTCCGACTGCCGCATGAAGCGCGCGACGGCGAAGCCGTTCAGGCGCGGGAGCTGCAAGTCCATCAGCACTACGTCGGGCCGCTCCTTCTGCGCCACGTCGAGCGTCTCCTGACCGTCGCGGGCCTCGACCACGCGGTAGCCTTTCATCCCCAGCAGCGTCGTCATCATCAGGCGGATGTCGCCGTCGTCCTCGGCGACGAGGATGGTGCGCCCGCGTCGAGTCTCGTCGCCCGTCTGCTCCGGCGCGGCGCTCTCCTGAGATGAAAGGTCTTGGGTCATGTAAGGATACTGCATGGCCTTGCTTTCTATTCGGTGGAAGGGTTAGCAGGGGGCTGGTCGGCGAGTTCGGAGGGCGGGCTGCCTTTCGGTCTAGTCCCGCCCTTCGACCTTTTCCCCCTTGTTTCACGTACCGTGTACGTGGCCGAGAATATAGGGCCGGCGGTCGCGCCGAGTCTGTACGTTTCGGTACCTTAGCGCGGCGAATTTAAAGAAATTCATTCCCTGAGGTAGTTGTCGTATTCCTCGATCATGGCCTTGACGCACTCGCAGGAGGCTTCGCGCAAGCCTTCGGGGTTGGTGACGCTGATGGCTCCGCGGCTGTGACGGATGAAGCCCGCCTGCTGGAGTATGC
>JALZHC010000701.1 GCA_030914105.1 Acidobacteriota bacterium | reverse complement strand
GTCTACGGCCCGCTCAGCTACGCGCAGACGGTCGTCTTCGGCGACGCCTCGACGAGCGGCGTCCTCGCGGCCTCGACGACGGCGCGCGCCTTCCAGATCAAAGTCACGGCGGACGCCGCGCCGCGCCTGCCGCTCTTCACGAACTTCTCGCTCTATGCTCAGGACGCCGCGCGCGTCACGCCGCGACTTACGGTCGTCTACGGCCTGCGCTGGGAACTCAACCCGCCGCCACGCGAGACGCGCGGCAACGACCCGGCAGTGCTCGCCGGACTCGACGACGGCGAAGGAAACGTCGTCAACGGCGCGACCCTTTCGTCGCTCCGTCTCGCCCTTGCGCCCCGCGGCACTCCGCTCTGGCGGACTGCCTTCGGCAACTTCGCGCCGCGCGCGGGCGTCGCATATCTCCTCTCGCCCTCGCGCGGCACAACCTTACGCGGCGGCCTCGGCCTCTTCTACGACCTCGGCACGGGCCAGGCCGCGCAGGCCTTCGGCAGCGTCTTCCCATACGCGCGCGAGAAGGTTCTCTCCGACGTTCCGTTCCCGCTCGACCCCCTGACCGCGCAGCCGCCGCCGCTCAGCCTCGACCCGCCCTACGGAACCATCTACGCCTTCGCGCCGCGCCTCCGTCTGCCCTACACGATTCAGTGGAGCGCTGGTGTCGAGCAGCCGCTCGGCGCGCGCCAGTCGCTCTCCGTCTCTTACGTCGGCGCGGCGGGCCGGCGGCTCCTGCGGCAGACGGCTCTGCTCAACCCCAACCCGAACTTCACAGTCGTCCGACTGCTGACGAACGGGAGCGCGTCCGACTACCGCGCGCTCCAGGCCGTCTACGCCCGACGCCTCGCGCGCGGCCTACAGGCCCACGCCGCCTACACCTGGTCGCACTCGATTGACGACGACTCGGACGACTCCGCCAGCGGCCTCATCTTCACAGGCTCCTTCGACCCGCGCGACGAGCGCGGCCCCTCGAACTTCGACGTGCGCCACTCCTTCAGCGCCGCCGCCACCTTCGACCTGCCGCGGCCCGGCAAGCACGCGCGCGCCGCCCCCTTCTTGCGCGACTGGTCGCTCGACGCCATCTTCCGCGCGCGCACCGCCACGCCCGTCAACGTGCTCCAGACGACGGGCCTCTTCATCGCCGACTTGGTCGAAGCGCGACGACCAGACCTCGTCGCGGGCGTGCCGCTTTACCTCGCAGATCCGCGCGCGCCGGGCGGTCGCCGCTTCAACCCCGCGGCCTTCCGCGCGGTCGGCGCGGGGCAGGGCAATCTCGGTCGCAACGCTCTGCGCGGCTTCGGCCTCTCGCAGCTCGACCTCGCCGTGCGCCGTCAGCTCACGCTCTCCGAGCGCGCGCGCCTGCAACTGCGCGCCGAAGTTTTCAACCTCCTCAACCACCCGAACTTCGGCGACCCCGTCGCCGACCTCACGAGCCGCCTCTTCGGCCTCAGCACGCAGACCTTCGCGCGCGGCCTCGGCACGGGCGGCATCAACGGCGGCCTCAGCCCGCTCTACCAGGTCGGCGGCCCGCGCTCCGTCCAGCTCGCCGTGCGCCTCACCTTCTGAAACGGCCCGCGCGAAATAATTTCCAACGACCGACGCTGGCGCAAACAGGCCGGCGCGGCTATAACTATGGCGGCTTACGAATCCGTGTGCAGGGAGCGGCCCATTTGATCCGAGTAGAACATCTCGTGAAGCGCTTCGGCGAGTTGACCGCCGTGGACGACGTCTCTTTCGAGGTTCAACGCGGCGAGGTCTTCGCCTTCCTCGGCCCGAACGGCGCGGGGAAGACGACGACCATCAGGATGCTCACGACGCTTCTGAAGCCGACGAGCGGCAAGGTCGAGCTTGACGGACTCGACCCCGTGGTCGAACGAGACAAGGTGCGCCAACGCTTCGGCGTCGTCTTTCAAGACCCAAGCCTCGACCAGGACTTGACGGCCTGGGAGAACATGGAAATCCACGGCGTGCTCTACGGCGTCGCGCGCCGGGAGCGGCGCGAGCGCGCCGAAACGCTGCTCAAGATGTTCGAGCTTTGGGAGCGGCGCGACGCTTTGGTGAAGACCTTCTCCGGCGGCATGCGCCGTCGCCTGGAGATCGCGCGCGGCCTTTTGCACACGCCGAAGGTTCTCTTCCTCGACGAGCCGACGCTCGGCCTCGACCCGCAGAGCCGCAAACAGATGTGGACACACGTCAAGCGCCTCAACGAGACAGACCGCGTGACGGTCTTCCTCACCACGCACTACATGGACGAGGCCGACCGCGTCGCCGATCGCATCGCCGTCATCGACCACGGGCGCATCGTCGCCATCGGCTCGTCAAGCGAGCTGAAGGAGAAGACCGGCGCGGCCTCTCTCGAAGACGCGTTCCTCGCTTTGACCGGCACGACCATCCGCGACGAGACCGCGAACTCAGCCGACCAGATGCGGCGCATCGCGCAGATGTGGAGAGGAGGCAGGCGTTGAGGGTCATCTACATTCTCTGGCTGCGCGAGGTGAAGAAGTACCTGCGTTCGCGCACGCAGGTCGTCGCGTCTTTGGGCTCGCCGATTATGTATCTCGGCGTGCTCGGCTTCGGGCTGGGGCCAGTCTTTCAGAAGGCCGGCGAGGGGAGTTACCTGCAGTTCATGGCTCCGGGCGTCATCGGGATGACGGTGCTCTTCACTTCGATGTTTTCCGGCATCGCCTTGCTGTGGGATCGGCAGTTCGGCTTTCTGAAGGAGACTCTGGTCGCGCCCGTGCCGCGCATCTGGATCATGACGGGCCGCACGCTCGGCGGCGCGACGGTCGCCACGCTGCAAGGTCTTCTCATCTTCGTCGTCAGCCTCGTCGCGGGCTTCCGGCCCGAGGGCCTGGCGGCGCTGCCCGTAGCGCTCCTCGTGCTGGTGATGACGGCCGTCGTCTTCGCCGCGCTCGGCACGGCCATCGGCTCAAGCCTGAAGGACATGCAGGGCTTCCAGCTCGTGATGAACTTCATGGTGATGCCGATCTTCTTCCTCTCGGGCGCGCTCTACCCGCTGGCGAATTTGCCGAAGCTGCTCGCGCTG
>JALZHC010000700.1 GCA_030914105.1 Acidobacteriota bacterium | reverse complement strand
GTCTTAACTGAAACGCGGCCTCCGCGTCAGCGACGCCGCCGCAGGCTGTGCTTGTGACGCCGGTAGAGGTAGCCGCCCGTGCCGCCGACGATGGCACCGGCAGCGGCCCCGCGTCCGTGTCCGACCGCGCCGCCCACGCCCGCGCCGAGCGCCGCGCCGCTCGCCGTCGAGCCGATGGTGCGCGTGCGGCCCTTAAAGTGTCTGCGCGCGGCTGGGCGGTTGAAGGCGTGCACGCCCATCGCGCCCGCGCCGATGGCCGCGCCCTTCCTTCCGGCGACCAGACCGCCGACGGCTGCGCCGCCCGCGATCTCAGCCGCCGTGCGCGACTTGCGCCCGAAGCGCGAGTGGTGGTGACGCCGACGCTCCTGCGCGAACGCGCCCGGCGTGAGCGTCGCAAACAGAACGAACAGGCAGATCAAGCAGGCGAAAATCTTCCTCATCTCGAAACTCCTTCCCCTCTGAGAATCATCTCAAAAATACCCTGGGAGATAGACCACAGGCGTTAATTTCAGCAAACACTATTCCGCGCGCGCCGCCCAGCCGCAAGACGAGAAATAATTAAAGTTTTCGCCCCGCGGCGGACGCGCGCCGCGCGCGAGACTGACAACAGAACGCCCCGCCGCGTATGAATTTCGTGCTCGCGGATGGTCAGAGCTACTCACAGGCGTCTCCTCTTGTGACCTCCGTGAAACCCTTCGCGGCCTCTGTGGTGAAGTAAATCTTTTCTAATCACGGAGGTCACAGAGGTCTTCTCAAGGGTCGCAGAGTGGAAGAAGTTTGACCTGCTCGAAGTGCTCTCGCATAATCCTTCGCATGACGACCGCCATCATTCATCACCCGGTCTTCGAGCAGCACGACACGGGCGCGGGCCACCCCGAAAGTCCCGAACGCTACGCGGTCGTGATGCGCGCGTTGCGCGAGGACGAGCAGCTTTGGCCACGCCTGAAAGAGGTCGAGGCCGCGCCCGCGCCGCGCGGCGACGTGCAGGCCTGCCACACGCCGCAGCACTTCAAGCACGTCGAGCGGGCGGTCAGCGAGGGCCTCGGCTACCTCGACGCAGACACGGTCGTCAGCCTTCGCTCGCTCGACGCGGCGCTGCGCGCGGCGGGCGGCGCATGCCAGGCCGTCGAAATGGTTTTGAGCGGCGAGGCGCAGAACGCTTTCCTGCCCGCGCGCCCGCCCGGACACCACGCGACCTCGGAGCGCGCGATGGGCTTCTGCCTCTTCAACACGGTCGCCGTCGCGGCGCGCTACGCGCAAAGACATCATCCGGAGGTCGAGCGCGTCGCCATCCTCGACTGGGACGTGCACCACGGCAACGGCACGCAGGGCATCTTCTACGACGACCCGACAGTCTTCTTCTTCTCCGCGCATCAGTACCCCTGGTATCCCGGCACGGGCACGCGCGGCGAGACGGGGACGGCGCGCGGTCGCGGCTACACTCTGAACGTCCCCCTTCGCGCACGCACGCCCGCCGCCGAGCACCGCCGCGCCTTTGAGTCGGCGCTCGAAGAGATCGGCTCGAAGTTCCGGCCCGACCTCATCATCATCTCCGCCGGCTTCGACTCGCGCGCGGGCGACCCGCTCGGTCAACTCCTGCTGGAAGACGAGGACTTCGTCGCGCTCACCCGCGCGGCCAAGGCGTGGGCGCGCGAAGCCTGCGGCGGTCGCCTCGTCTCCTGCCTCGAAGGCGGCTACGACCTCTCGGCTTTAGGCGCGACCGTCCGCGCGCACGTCCGCGCGCTCGCCGAAGATTGAGAGGACTGAAACACAGTTCGCGCGCCCGGCGTAAAAGGGAAGGGCGAACGCGCATGGATATTAAAGAGAGACGGCCATGCGTATTCCCGCGGGCTGCGTGTTCAGGATTTAAGTTAAGAGGTCTCGGCGTGAGCAGGAAAGGATTTTATCCACGAACTCACACGAAGCCGCACGAAGAAAGCCGCACGAACAAGGCCGCATCTTTCGTAGGGTCTTGTTCGTGCCGTTTCGTGTGAGTCCGTGGATAGTCTTCTTGCACGACGGGTCGGTTGATGCCGTGACGAGCGAGCAGGAGTCGGAAGGGAAGTAGGTTTGATGAGCGGCAGGTTGCAAAAGGCGTCCGACCGTTTCGCGGAGGCGTTGGCGCAGGTGCGCGAGTGGCTGCGGCGCGTGATGCCGGGCGTCGCGGTCGCGGCGGTCGCGCTCTACGTGCTGCGTTTGCTCATCGCGGGCACGTACCTTTACAGGAACACGCCGCTCGGCCTCGTCGGCCTGCTGACGCTGCTCGCCGTCTGCGCGACCCTCCTTTATTACGGCCTGAAGATTCTCGTCCGCCTCAAGCGTCTGCTGCTGTGGCGCGTGCGCCGCCGTCTGATTATCACCTACCTGTTTGTCGGCCTGACGCCCGTCGTGCTGCTGCTGCTTTTGGGCGCGCTCGCCGCGACGGGCGGCTCTTCGCAGGCGATGGTGCGCGTCTTCACGGTCGAGGTCGGCGCGAGCGAGCGGCAGGCTCTGGAAGACGCGCGCACGCTCGCCTCCGCGCTGCTCCAACTCCCGCCGAACACGAACGACCGCGCCGCGCAAAGCTGGCTCGACGAGCGCGCCGCGCTGCTTCAGGCGGCGCTGCCGGGCGCGCGCGTCTACGTCTGGCGCGGCGACGTTGAGAGTCGGGCGCGCGGTCTCGGCGCGGACGCGCCGCCGCAGGTGTCGAGCGTGCACGTGGACGAGGCGACGCGCGGCGTCGGCTTCGACGCAGTCGAGGAGGGCACGCCGCTGCCCGCCTGGCTCGAAGAGAAAGAGGAGTGGAGCGGCTTCGCTTACACGCCCGCGCCCGAAGGCTCCGGGAGCGTCTTCGGCACGCCGTCGGTGCGCGCGCTCGCGCGCAAGGCCGAGCAGGGTCGCGCCGTCGCGGTGCTCGTCACAGTCCCCGTCAGCCGCGCGCTCGTCGAACGCTGGCGCTCGACGACGGGCGTCAACGCCCACCCGTTCTTTCTCTACACGGGCGACGAAGCCGGGAGTCGGGAGAGCGGCGGCGTCAAGCTCAGTGTCGGCGAAGAGGGGGCG
>JALZHC010000699.1 GCA_030914105.1 Acidobacteriota bacterium | reverse complement strand
GTCGCGGCGCGGGCGGCGACCGTCGCCGCGCTCCGGGCGCGGTTCGTTAATCGGGTCGGGCTGCGTGCCGCGCGCCATCGCGGCCTTCGGGTCGAGGATTTCGCCGCGGTAAATCCAGCACTTGACGCCGATGGCCCCGAAGGTTGTGCGCGCCTCTGCGAAGCCGTAGTCAATGTCTGCGCGCAGGGTGTGCAGCGGCAGGCGGCCTTGCAAGTGCCACTCGCTGCGCGCGATCTCGGCCCCGTTCAGGCGTCCAGAGACTTTGACCTTGATGCCCTGCCCGCCGAAGCGGAGAGTCTCCTCGACGGCCTTGCGCATGGCGCGGCGAAACGCGATGCGCTTCTCAAGCTGCGCGGCGATCTTCTCGGCCTGCAACTGCGCGTTCAGCTCCGGCTTGTGAATCTCCTGGATGGAGACCAAAACTTCCTTGCCCGTGCGCGCGGCAATGTCGGCCTTGAGCTTGTCAATCTCCGCCCCTTTGCGCCCGATGATGATGCCGGGGCGAGAGGTGTAGATGATGAGTTTCAGCCTGTTGGCCGCGCGCTCCACGTCCACGTGCGAGACGCCCGCGCCGGCGAAGCGGCCCTTCATGCTCGCCTTCAGCTTGAGATCTTCAAGGAGGAAGTCGCCGAACTGCTTCTTGGCGAACCAGTGCGAATGCCAGTCCTTGTTGTAGCCGAGGCGGAAGCCGTATGGATGAACTTTCTGACCCACAATCTTCTCCTACAGAGTTTGCTCGCTCACGCTCGCAAAGGGTTTTGGGTTTTAGGTGCTGGGTGTTGGGAGGTTTCGCCAGAACCCAACACCTAAAACCTAACACCCGTCTTATTCCGTCGTCTCTTCAGCCGGAGCCGCTTCCGTCTTCTTGGAAGCGCGCTTCGCAGGCTTCTTCTTCTCCGCGGACTCCTTCGAGGCCGCGCCCTTCTTCGCGCCGCCCTTACGACCCGCGGCGGACTTGCCCTTCTCTTCGGCGGCGTCGCCCTTCGACGCCGCTCCCTTCGAACCCTTGCCGTCCGCGCCCTTAGCCTTCGACTTGCCCGCGCCCTCCTTCTTCTCTTCGCTGGCGACCAGAACGGTCACGTGGCAGAAGTGGCGCTGCTCGCGGTAGGCCCGGCCCTGCGGTGCGGGGCGGACGCGTCGGCGGTGCTTGGTCGGCCCCATGTCGACGAAGCAGGTCTTCACGACCAGCTCGTCCGGGTCGACGGCGACGTTCTGCCGCTCGGCGGTCTCGGTCGCGTTGGCGATGGCCGAGCGCAGGCACTTTTCTATCCCTTCGGCGGCGCGCTTGTTCGTGAACCGAAGGATCGCCAAAGCCTCGCCCACGCGCTTGCCGCGGATCATGTCAACGACGAGCCGCGCCTTCTGCGCCGACCCGCGTAAGTATTTCGCACTCGCTCTCGCTTCCATCTTCAACCTCAGTAAATGGTAAATGGTGAATGGTAAATGGTGGCTTTATCTATTCACCATTTACTATTTACCATTCACTACTTCGCCGGCTTTGACGACTTCTCCGCCTTCGTGCCCGCGTGCCCCTTGAAGGTGCGCGTCGGGGCGAACTCGCCGAGCTTGTGGCCGACCATGTTCTCCGTCACGTAGACGGGGATGTGGCGCTTGCCGTTGTGGACGGCAAACGTCAGGCCGACGAAGTCGGGCGTGATGGTCGAGCGGCGCGACCAGGTCTTGATCGCCGGCGGCCGACTCGCGCCCCCGCGAATCTCCTCGACCTTCTTCTCCAAATGCCGGTCAATGAACGGGCCTTTTTTGACTGAACGTGCCATCGTTTTCTCGCTTCGCTCGAAAAGGGTGCTGGGTTTTGGGTGCTGGGTTTTGGCCTTTACCTAACACCCAGCACCTAGCCCCCAGAACCCGCCTTTACTTCACCCTTCTGTCGCGCACGATCATCTTCGAGGTGCGCTTGGTCTTGCGCGTCTTGTAGCCGCGCGTCGGCTGACCCCAGGGCGTGACGGGGTGGCGTCCGCCCGAAGTCTTCCCCTCGCCGCCGCCGTGCGGGTGATCCACGGGGTTCATCGCGACGCCGCGGACGTGCGGGCGGATGCCGTGCCAGCGCGAGCGCCCGGCCTTGCCGTAAGAGACGTTCTCGTGCTCGACGTTGCCGACCTGCCCCACGGTCGCGTAGCAGACCACGGGCACGCGCCGCACCTCGCCCGAAGGCATGCGCACCTGCGCATGGTCGCCTTCCTTCGCGACGAGCTGCGCGAACCCGCCCGCCGAGCGCACGAGCTGTCCGCCCTTGCCGGGCCGCAGCTCGATGTTGTGAATCTGCGTCCCCAACGGGATGTTGCGGATGGGCAGGGCGTTGCCGGGCAGGATGTCTGCTTCAGGGCCGCTCATCACGGTCTTGCCGACTTCGAGGCCGGCGGGCGCGATGATGTAGCGCTTCTCGCCGTCCAGATAAGTGACGAGCGCGATGTGGGCCGAGCGGTTCGGATCGTACTCGATCTGCGTGACGCGTCCGGGCACGCCCGTCTTGTCGCGCTTGAAGTCAATGATGCGGTAGAAGCGTTTGTGGCCGCCGCCGCGACGGCGCACGGTGATGTGGCCGTTGTTGTTGCGGCCACTGATGCGCTTCTTCGGCTCCAACAGAGACTTCTCCGGCTCCGCGCCCGGCGTCAGCTCGTCGCGCGTCAAATAAGTTTGATAACGGCGCGACGGCGAGGTCGGTGTCAGTTTCTTGATGCCCATAAGCTTTAGTAGTCAGTAGCCAGTAGTCAGTAGAGAAGCTTTTATGCTGGCTCCTGACTACTGGCTACTTCTTCAGATGTTCTCGCCGTAGTCGAACGGCGCCTGGCCCGCCTTGAGCGTGACGTAGGCCTTCTTCCAGGAGGGCTTGCGCCCCTCGTAGCGGCCCCGGCGCGCCTTCTTGCCCATGTAGTTGATGGTGCGCACCGCGTCCACCTCGACGTTGAAGATGCGCTCGACCGCCGACTTGATTTCGGGCTTCGTCGCCTTCACGTCCACGCGGAAGGTCAGCAGTTGGCGACCGTCCTGCGACTCCTCCTTGGCGACGAGCGCCTTCTCCGT
>JALZHC010000698.1 GCA_030914105.1 Acidobacteriota bacterium | reverse complement strand
CCTACGTCCACGTCGTGCGCGAAGACCCGAAGAATCCGAAACTCATTTACGCCGGCACGGAGCTCGGCATCTACGTCTCTTACACCGGCGGCAACACCTGGCAGAGCCTCGCGCTGAAGAACCTGCCCGTCGTCGCCGTCCACGACATCATCGTCCACCCGCGCGACAACGACCTCATCATCGCCACACACGGGCGCGGCATCTACATCCTCGACGACGCCACGCCCGTCCAGCAGTTGACTCCCGCCGTGGCGCGCGAGGACGCGCACCTCTTCGACATTCGGCCCGCCTTGCGCTACGCCGCGCGCATGTCGCGCTACGGCATCGGCGACAAGGTCTTCAACGGCCAGAACCCGCCCTACGGCGCGCTCGTCAGCTACTACCTCCGGCAGAAGCCCGACGACAAGACCAAGCTCAAGATTCAGATTCTCGACGAGCGCGGCAAGGTGGTCTCCGAGATCGAAAACATCGCGAAGGAGCGGGGCCTCAATCGCGTCAACTGGAACCTGCGCTACGGCGGCCCGACCGTCCGTCGGCCCCCCACCGACGAGGAGACGCAGTTCACGGGCGGCCCGCGCGGGCCTCAAGTCCTGCCCGGCACGTACACCGTGAAGCTTCTGGTCGGGGACAAATCGTTCGAGAAGAAGGTCGAGGTGCGGCTCGACCCGACAATCAGCGTGCCGGCGTCAGACCTCCAGACGACGCTCGAAATGGAGCTGCGCCTGCGCGACATGCAGACGGCGACGAACCTGGCGCTGCGCACGCTCGACAGCCTGAAGTCGCAGATTGATTTCGTCGAGCGCACGGTTAAAGATCGCCTCGGCCAGAGCGAAGTGCCGAAGGAGTTGACCGATAGGCTCGCGGCGCAGAAGAAGCGCGTCGAGGAGCTTTCGGGTAAGCTCGCGCAGCCCGAAGGCGGCCTGGGCTTCGAGGGGCGCTCGCAACTCATCGAACGCATCGGCGGACTCTTCTTCACGCTCGACTCGACCAACGCCGCGCCCACGCCCGCCGAGCGCGACCTCTACGCAGACCTGCAAAAGGAGTTCGACGCGAAGATCGGCGAGGTCAACAAATTCCTGGCCGACGCCGTGCCGCAGCTCAACGACGCGCTGCGCCGCACGGGCGCGCCCACGCTCATGACCGGCAAGCCCATCGAGCTTCCGAAGCCGTAGAGACGCAGAGAAGGGTACAGAACCGTAAGCGGTAGCGAGCGGGTATGAGTTTCGTCAGGTAAGTCTATATCGAAGCGCGCACCCGCGAGGCTTCCGCTCGCGGTTCTGTACAAACGCGCGCGCCTCACTGTACAAACGCGCGACCCTCGCCGGGGTTGCCCGACGGCCCTCGGCCTGTGATATGCTGCGCGGCCTCCGGAGAATCAGGACGAAGAGAAGGGGAGTGGAAGTCATGGCCTACACCTACGACGAGCTGAAGCACAAGACCGTGGCCGAGCTGCGCGACATCGCCGCCGGCATCGAGCACGAGGCCCTCCAGGGCTACACGCAGCTCAACAAAGAGCACCTGCTGCACGCGCTCGCGCGCGCGCTCGGCGTCGAGGAGCACAAGCACCACGACGTAGTCGGCCTCAACAAGACCGAGGTCAAGTCACGGATCAAAGACCTCAAGCGCCAGCGCGACGAGGCCATCGCCGCACACGACCACGCGCGCCTCAAGCAGTTGCGCCGACAGATTCACCGCCTCAAGCGTGAGATTCACAAGGCCACCGTCTGATTGCGGATTGATTCATTGATTCATCGGTTCATTCATTCATTGAAGAAAGATCAGGCCATCTCTCAATGAACCGATGAACCAATGAATCAATGAATCAATCATTTAATCCCGCAATCCTTCCCCGACACTTGCCGGAATCTTCCTGCGCCGCCTCGGCCCGCGCGCCTCAACTCCTTTCGCGCGCCGTCTGAAATCAACGCCGAAGTGTGATCATCCGCGGGCGGCACCACGTTTGCTCCTTGGGCGGCGACGCACGCCGTCGCGTTTGAAACTGCCCACAGGAGAAGAAGGAAGATGCTGAAGAAAATCTGTTCCGCCCTGCTCGCCGCGCTGCTCTTGCAGGCAGCCGCCGCCCCCTCTTTCGCCAGGTCCGACGCGGACAAGGAGGCCGCGCGCGCCGCGAAAGTCCGCACCCAGTTCATGAAGCTCGGCACGGGCAAGGACGCGCGCGTTAGCGTCGAGCTACGCGACAAGACGAAACGCGAAGGCTACCTGAGCGAGGTCGGCGCGGAAACGTTCGCCGTCACCGACGCGTCGGGCAAGACGACGACCATCGCTTACCATCAGGTCAGGAAGGCGCACGGCAACAACCTCTCGACCGGCGCGAAGGTCGCCATCGGCGCTGGAATAGCCGCGGCTGTCGTCCTCATCGTCCTCTACTCAATCTACGCCGCCAACGAACGCTAGCCGGCTTAAATTTCTCACTCGGCCCACAGGAGGATGCAATGCTGAAGAAACTATTCTGCGCTCTGCTCTCGGCGCTACTCCTTCAGGCCGCGTCCGTGCCTGCGCTCGGCAAGACGGACGCCGAAAAGGAGGCCGCGCGGGCCGCGAAGGTGCGCGTCGAGATCAACAAGCTCGGCACGGGCAAGGCCGCGCGCGTGAAGCTGGAGCTGCGCGACAAGACGAAGCTCGAAGGCTACGTGAGCGAGGTCGGCGCGGACTCCTTCGCCGTCACCGACGCGTCGGGCCGGACGACCTCCGTCCCGTACACGCAGGTCAAGAAGGCGAGCGGCAACAACCTCTCGAAGGGCGTGAAGATCGCCATCCTCGTCGGCGTCGGCGTCGGCGTCGCGCTGGGCTTATCGCTCTTGCTCCAGAGGGTGTTCTACCCTCGCACCTGACCCCGATCACGGGCGTCAGGACTGCGGGCTTCGCAAACCGCACGGCTTGAGCCGCGCGCGACGGCACACCGCCGAACGCCGAACCTTCGCCGCGCCTTCAAAGTCAAAGCACGACCCTAAAAGAAAGAGGGCTGCTCGAACGTCGTTTCGAGCAGCCCTCTTCCACCTGTTCGGGTCAGGAGTGATGAAC
>JALZHC010000141.1 GCA_030914105.1 Acidobacteriota bacterium | reverse complement strand
GCGACGACGCGCACGTCAACACGACGACCAGCACGAAGCTACAAACTTTCATTCTCTTCACAGAACGTCCCTTCGGGAGAGCGGAAAAGCAAGGATGAAGGCGGAAGGATGAAGTAAGAGCAGTTCGCTTCCACTTCATCCTTCATCCTTGCCCTTCACAACCTGCTGCGCACGATGTCGTGGAGGCGGAGGAGGCCAACGCAGCGACCGTCCGGCTCGACGACGGGGAGGACGGCGATTTGCGAAGGCCGGTTCTCCATCAGTTGCAGCGCGGCGTGCGCGAGCATGTCGGGCGCGGCGACGACGGGGCGGCGCGTCATCAGGCCCTCGCAGGTCAGCCCGGCGAGGTCTTCGAGTTCCACACGCTGCAGAGCGCGGCGCACGTCGCCGTCTGTAATGACGCCTTCGAGGCGTCCGCTCGCGTCCACGACGTTGACCGCGCCCAGGCCGCCGCGGCTGATCGCGCGCACGGCTTCGATGAGCGTGGCCGAGGCGTTGACGGTCGGGTTCTCTTCGCCGCCGTGCATCAGGTCTGAGACCCTGAGGGTGAGCCGCTTGCCGATGCGCCCGCCCGGATGGTTGAGCGCGAAGTCTTCCGGCGTCAGACCCTTCACGCCCATCAGCGTCATCGCCAGCGCGTCGCCGATGGCGAGCGCGACCGTCGTGCTCGTCGTCGGCGCGAGGTTCAGAGGGCACGCCTCCTGCTCGACCGAAGCGTCGAGCACCACGTCGGCGCGGCGCGCGAGCGAAGACGAGAGGTTGCCGACGATGGCGATGACCGGCGCGCGCCGGTGTTGCAGGTAGGGGAGAAGCTCAAGCACTTCGGCGGTCTCGCCGCTGTTGCTGAAGACGAGCATAATGTCGTCGCCGTTAACCAGGCCGATGCCGCCGTGCAAAGCGTCCGAGGGGTGTAGGAAGACCGCGGGCGTGCTCGTGCTCGTCAAGGTCGCGGCGACCTTCTGCGCGATGTGGCCCGACTTGCCGACGCCGACTGCGACGACCTTGCCGCGGCACGACGCCAACAACCCGACCGCGCGCTCGACCTCCTCGCGCCCGACGCGCGTCGCCGCGCGCGCCACGGCGTCCGACTCCATTCGGAGCAGCGCGACGACCTGTGCGAAGTGGGAGTTCTCCATCTGACTGTTCTGCCGCCGCGCGGTTTTTAGAAGCCTGCGGCACGAGCGCGACGAGCATACGACGAACCCGCGCCGCCGTACAACCGGGAGAAGGCAGAAGGAAGAAAGCAGAAGGCAGTCGAGGCGAGCATCGCCCGTCGGTTTGCCGCCGCGACAGCGGGAAGCAAGAAGCTGAAGACCAGAAGCCTTCGCGATTGTCTACTGCCTTCCGCCTACTTCTTACTGCCTTCTGCCTTCCACCTTCTCCCTTCCCCGCGGCCCGTCGCGAGAGTTCACACAAATTTAACGTCGCGTTTAGAGGTTCTGATAGACAACTGCGGGGGGTTGCACTATAGTTCCGCTCTCTTTCACGAATTCAGTCGCGGCACGGAGAAGAAACTTTTCATGGCACGCTTCAGCCTGATCCCGCGCGAGGAGCAGTACTTCTCTCTCTTCCGGCAGATGACCTCCTACATTTACGACGCGGCCAGCCGCCTCGTCGAGATGCTCGCGGACAAAGACGGCGGCTACGCCGAGCACCTCAAGCACATCAAGTCCATCGAGCACGCCTGCGACGAGCTGACCCACTCGATCTCGACCAAGCTCAACTCGTCCTTCATCACGCCCTTCGACCGCGAGGACATCTACCTGCTGTCGGGGTCGCTCGACGACATCGTTGACCTCATCGACGACGCGGCCCGCGCGATGGTCATGTACAACGTCACCGAGGCGACCGACTTCGCGCGCCAGTTCGCCGACGTCATCCAGCGCATGGCCGTCCAGCTCCATGAGGTCGTCTCCACGCTTGAGCGCCCGGCGGGCATCGCCCCACGCCTCGTCGAAATTCACCGCCTTGAGAACGAGGGCGACGACCTCTACCACGAGGCGCTCGCCGAGCTGTTCAAGGGACAGCCCGACCCTCTGCACGTCATCAAGTGGAAAGAGATTTACGAGAAGCTCGAAGCCGCCGTTGACCGCTGCGAGCGCACCGCCAACATCATCGAGAGCGTCATCATCAAACATGCATGAGGCAAGTGATAAGTGATGAGTGATGAGTGATAAGAAAATCCGTCTTGCTCTTTCTTATCACTCATCACTCATCACTTATCACTCATCACTCCTATGACTGCCACGCTGACCTTCGTCTTCGTCATCATCCTGATCGCGCTGATCTTCGACTTCAGCAACGGCTTTCACGACGCGGCCAACTCGATTGCGACCGTGGTCTCGACGCGGGTGCTGTCGCCGGGTGTGGCGGTCGCGTGGGCGGCCTTCTTCAACTTCATCGCCTTCGCCATCTACGGCACGCGCGTCGCCAAGGCCATCGGCGACGGCATCAACATCAACCTCATCGCGCCCGACTACCGGCTCTACGTGCTCCTGGCGGCGCTCATCGGGGCGATCAGTTGGAACATCATCACCTGGTATCTGGGGCTTCCGACTTCAAGCTCGCACGCTCTGCTGGGCGGCTACGCGGGCGCGGGCGTGGCGGCATACGGCGGCATCTCTGGGCTTTTGAAGGTGGACGTGTGGGAGAAGGTGATCCTCTTCATCGTCCTGTCGCCGCTCATCGGGCTGGTGTTGGGGTTCCTTTTGATGGTCGCGGTGTTCTGGATTTTCCGACGCTGGTCGCCGCACCGCGTTGACCGCTTCTTCCGGCGCGGCCAGCTCCTCTCGGCGGCGGCCTTCTCGCTCGGCCACGGCGGCAACGACGCGCAGAAGACGATGGGCATCATCACGGCGGTGCTCGCGGCGGGCGGCCTCTTGCAGTACGGCCCGAACTCCTCGCTGCCGCCGATTCCTCTGTGGGTCGTCCTCTGCGCACACGCGGCGATAGGCCTGGGCACGCTTTCGGGCGGCTGGCGCATCGTTAAGACGATGGGCACGCGCATCACCAAGCTCAAGCCGGTCGGCGGCTTCTGCGCCGAGACGGGCGCGGCACTCACCCTCGCCTACGTCACGCTCACGGGCGTCCCC
The DNA here is from genome assembly GCA_030914105.1 of Acidobacteriota bacterium. Lineage (GTDB taxonomy): Bacteria > Acidobacteriota > Blastocatellia > Pyrinomonadales > Pyrinomonadaceae > QHXN01. The sequence goes on along the minus strand of JALZHC010000141.1, from coordinate 4,562 downwards.
GTCTCGACCACTCACACCATCACCGGCGCAATCGTCGGCGTCGGCGCGACGCGACGCCTCTCCGCGGTCAAGTGGGGCGTCGCGGGCCGCATCGTCTGGGCCTGGATACTCACGATCCCCTGCGCCGGCCTCATGGCCGCGCTCTTCTTCCTCGCCTGCAAACTACTCTTCCCGGCCTCTCACTGACGCTCCGCACACACACGCGAAGGGCGGGGACGAAGTCAGCTCAACTTCACTTCATCCCACGCCCTTCCTGCGTGCGCCTGAGCAGTTACTCCCGCGCCCGACTTACATCGGCGGCTTGTTGGTGTTCCTGTTCACGGGGCCGCGCGGCGTGCCCGGCATGCGCCCGCGCCCGTTGTCGTTGGAGACGCCCGTGTTGCTGTTGCTGTTGGCGTTCCTGTTTTCCGGCCCGCGCGGGGTTCCGGGCAAGCGACCACGGCCCCGCCCGTTATCGTTCGCGGCGTTCGTGTTGCCGTTCGAGTTCATGTTCCGGTTCGTGTTGAGGTTGGAGTTCATGTTGCCGTTCGAGTTCGTGTTCACGTTCGTGTTCACATTCGTATTCACGTTCGTGTTCACGTTGCCGTTGGCGTTCGTGTTGAGGTTCGTGTTGGTGTTGCGGTTCTCGTTCTCGTTTTCGTTCTCGTTGTTGTTGAGATTGCCGAGCGTGTTGCCGTTGACATTCCCGTTGCCGTTCTGGTTGCCGTGAACGTCACGGCAGCCGGCCTTGCAGGTGTCGAAGGCCGCCTTACACTGCGCCTCGTTGGCGTTGGCGGCCCGCCGGCAATCCTGGTATTGAGTCTCGCAGCTCTTCTGGCAATCGCCGCGCTGACTCTGCCCGCTCGTCCTCGGCGCGACCAAGAAGGCCAGCGCCAGGCCCAGAGCCAGCACGCACAGCAGCAGATTCGTGTCTTTTCTCTCCACAGCTTTTCCCTCCTCTTAACACTCGTGCCACGGCAGCGCCCCAGCGAAGCGAGCGCGCCGCGCGAAAAATTCCGGGGGATTAGTCGGGAACTTATGGGGCGTTTTTTGGATTGGGCCTGTAGCCTAGCACCTCTCGCCGCGGTGTACTGCACGCTACCGGACGCACGCGCCTTCCTCGACGACTGCGCGCAAGCCGCCCGCGGCGGACGCTGAGTAGCATTCCCCGCGTCGTGTGGGCGCACAGTTTCGTTTGCTTCGGGAAAAGAAAGTTTGCTTCGGGAAAAGAAAAAGGACGCCGGACAGCGCCCTTCAAGCTTTCTGACGGACGAGATACCCGCGGCAGGAGTCGAACCTGCGACCTCTTGCTCCGGAGGCAAGCGCTCTATCCACTGAGCTACGCGGGCGCTGCGTGACCGATTAAAAATAACACGGCCCGCTCGGCCTTTCCAGCTTAGACCTCGTTCACGTCGCACTGCGGTTCAACTTCACCGGCTTCATCTCTTTGCGGCTGGCAAACGCCGCGCCCCCGGTTTATCATCGGAGCGCCCTGCCTGTGCGGAGCAGCAATCAAGCAATTCGGAGGAGCCATGCGTAGATTGAACCGGGTCGGCCTGGCGCTGACCATTCTGTTTCTCGCCCTGCCGCTGCGTGCGCCGCTCGCGCAGCAGCCGCAGAGCGTCAAGTCCGCGGCCACGCCAGCCGTGCCTTCGGCCTTCTTCCCCGCCGAGCGCTCGGCGGCAGAGCGCATCACCGCCGCCGAGATGAAGGAGATTCTCTACTACATCGCCTCGGACGAGATGCAGGGGCGCGACACGCCCTCGCCCGGACTCGACGCCACGGCCAAGTACATCGCCGACCACCTCGCCAAGGCCAAGCTCAAGCCGATGGGCGACCGAGGCACATACTTCCAGCACATCGCTCTCTCGAAGACCGAGGTTGACCGCGCGGCCACCGTGGCGCAGTTGGGTGAGCGAACCTTCAAGCTCGGCGAAGACTTTCTGCCCGTCGGTCGCACGAGCGGCGAGGTCGAGGGCCAGCTCGTCTACGCCGGTCAGGGCTGGGTCGTCCGCCCGAAGAACATCAACCCTTATGAAGGCATCAATGTGAGGGACAAGATCGTCGTCGTCTCAAGCGACGGCACCACGCCGCCGCAGGGCATCCTGGCGGGCGTGCGCGCGGGCGAGTGGGAAAGCCCCATCAGCTACGCGCAGAAGAACGGCGCGAAGGCGCTCGTCATCGTCCCCAGAAACTTCGAGCGGCGCTGGAACTTCGGCGTGCGCTCCGTCGCGCGCCCTTTCTACACCGTGCCCCGACTTGAGAACGCCGCTGATGACGACGAAGATGAAGAGGAAGCTGCGCCCTCGAAGGGCCTCGTCACCATCATGCCCTCGCGCGCCATGCTCGACGCGCTGTTTGCGGGCGAGCAGTCGGACGGCGCGACCATCCTGAAAGCCTCGACGGGCGGCGAGCCTCTCAAAGGCTTCGCGCTCTCACAGTCGAAGCGCCTGCGCCTCGCCGTCAAGCTCTCGGTCACAGAGGCGAGCACGCAGAACGTCGTCGCCGTGCTCGAAGGCAAAGACCCCGTGCTCAAGAAGGAGTACGTCGCCCTGGGCGCGCACTACGACCACGTCGGCACGAACAACCCCGGCTGCCGCCCCGTCGGCACGGATAACATCTGCAACGGCGCTGACGACGACGGCTCCGGCACCACTTCGCTCATCACGATGGCCGAAGCCTTCGCCAAGGGGCCGCGCCCGAAGCGCTCGATCCTCTTCGTCTGGCACGCGGGCGAGGAGAAGGGCCTCTGGGGTTCCGAATATTTCACGCGCTTCCCGACCGTCCCGCTCACGCAGGTCGTCGCGCAGCTCAACATAGACATGATCGGGCGCAGCAAGAAAGAGGGCGACACCAAGCCTGAGAACAAGATGCTCACCGGCCCCGAAGAGATTTACGTCATCGGCTCGCGCATGATGAGCGACGAGCTGGCCGACGAGAACGAGGCGGTCAACCGCGCCTACCTCAACATCAAGTACAACTACCACTACGACGCGCCGAACGACCCCGAAAGACTCTTCTACCGCTCCGACCACTTCAACTACGCCAAGCACGGCGTGCCCATCATCTTCTTCTTCGACGGCGTCCACGAGGACTACCACCGCCCGACGGACTCGCCCGACAAGATTGACTACCAGAAGATGCAATCGGTCGCGCGCACCATCTTCATCCTCGCCTCCGAGCTGGCGAACGCGCCGACGCGGCCCGTCATCGACAAGCAGATTCCCGCGGCGCGTCTGAACGGTTAAGAGCTTGAGCATTGAGCGAGGATAGTTCAACGCAGAGGCACAGCAGCACGCGGAGGAAGCGCAGAGGCTTGTGCTTAGCATTCCTCTGCGCCCCCTCTGCGAACTCTGCGCCTCTGCGTTGAATTACAACGTACTCTAAGGTCAAGGACGAAGAAATCTGCCAACCCGTTGACCTTTCTTGACAGTTAATCTTCGCGCCGTGTAACTTATTTTCACTCACGGGCCGTTAGCTCAGTTGGTAGAGCAGATGACTCTTAATCATCGGGTCGGAGGTTCGAGTCCTCCACGGCCCATTGACCTGATCGAATCGGGGCGTCCTGGTTGACGCCCTTTTTCAATTTCGACGGACACGGCCGCCCGCCCTCCGCGCCGCTTACCAAAACGGGCGTCTGCTGTTATCATCTGATCATTCCCAGGTTCCCCGGTAACAGTCCCGAAAATTCTTTGTGAGGAGCTTACAGCCATGAAATCTCTCAGGTTTCGGTGTGTCGCCGCCCTGTGCGTGCTGGCGGCGGCGGCGGCGCTGGTCTGCACTTCGGGCCGCGCGGTCTACAGTCAGAAGGCTTCGGGCATGAAGGCCGCCGCCGGCGACTCTCTCGCGGGCTTCGACCTCGCGAGTCTCGACCGCAGCGTCTCGGCCTGCCAGGACTTCAACCAGTTCGCCAACGGCGGATGGGTTGCGAAGAACCCGATCCCCGCCGCCTACTCGCGCTGGGGGCGCTTCGAGCAGTTGAGCGACTCCAACACGGAACAGCTCCACTTGATTCTCGAAGACCTGACCAAGCGGAAGAACCTCAAGGCGGGCAGCAACGAGCAGAAGCTCGCCGACTACTACGCGAGCTGCATGGACGAGCCTTCCATCGAGAAGGCCGGCTACACGCCGCTCCAGCCGGAGCTTGACCGCATCAACGCCATCCATGACCTCGCCGGACTACAGGACGAGATCGCGGCTTTCCACGCGCACCGCATCCCGGCCCTCTTCGGCTTCGGCGCGGCGCAGGACTTCAAGGACTCGACCTCCGTCATCGCGCAGATCGTCCAGGGCGGCCTCGGCCTTCCCGACCGCGACTACTACACGAGCGACGACGCCAAGATGAAGGCGACGCGCGACGAGTACCGCGCCCACGTCGCCCGCACCTTCCAGCTCCTCGGCGACGACCCCGACCGCGCCGCCGCCGAGGCCAACACGGTGATGTCCATCGAGACGAAGCTCGCCGAGAACTCCGTGACGCGCGTGCAGCGGCGCAACCCTGAGGCCAACTACCACAAGATGATCAAGGCCGACCTCCTCAAGCTCGCGCCCGACTTCGACTGGGGTCGCTACCTCGTCAACGT